>CANQTI010000097.1 GCA_947626725.1 uncultured Eisenbergiella sp. | reverse complement strand
ACGGCCCTTCCAGCAACAACTGTCTGGACATGTTCCGGGAGATGTTCCTGGTGACGGGGCTCGCCAAGCTGCTGCAGCAGGACGCTTCCGCCGTGGATGCGCATGAGGTGCTGAAGATGGCGACCGTGAACGGCGCCAGGGCCATGGGGCTTTCGGAGGCGGACGTGCTGGCGGAAGGGAAGCTGGCGGACCTGATCATGATCGACCTGCATCAGCCCAATATGCAGCCGCTGAACAACATCACGAAGAATATCGTCTACAGCGGCAGCAAGCAGAACGTGAAGCTGACCATGATCGACGGAAAAATTCTGTACCGCGACGGGCAGTTTTTGAACGGCGTGGACGCGGAGGCGATCTACGCAAAGGCCAATGAGATCATCGCCCGTCTGTCCGCGTAACGGGGATCAGGGGCCGATGCGGTCCCCATGCATGAGGCGGAGCGCATTCGATAGGGAAATAGGCCGAGAACGCCGGGCACGCCGGCGGACCTGTGCCCCAAATCGCCCGCTGTTCTTTGAATGTCCGGTGCGGGATGTTTTGCGGGAGAAAAAAACGTCTTTTGTCTAAAAAATAAAAAATTTGTAAAATTCCATAAAATTTTGTGAGATTAAGCATAGACATTTTGTGGAAAATCCGCTAGAATGAAAAAGGCAGGAGAGACGCCGGGCGAAGGAGCCGGGAGAGCGTCTCCCTGCCTGAAAATTTTATAAGGAGGCAGGAGATGTTAGAGAATTTTTTCCACCTGAAAGAGAACAAGACTGACGTCAGGACCGAGATCATGGCCGGTATCACCACATTCATGACCATGGCGTATATTCTGGCCGTCAACCCGAGTATCCTTTCCGCGACGGGGATGGACGGCTCGGCGATCCTGATCGCCACCGCGCTGGCGTCCTTTGTGGGCTGTCTGGCGATGGCGCTGATGGCGAACTATCCGTTCGCGCTGGCGCCGGGCATGGGCCTGAACGCGTACTTCGCCTATACGGTGGTCCTGGGAATGGGGTATTCCTGGCAGATCGCGCTGCTGGCGGTGTTCGTGGAGGGCCTGATCTTCATCGTGCTTTCCCTGACGAACGTGCGGGAGGCCATTTTCAATTCCATTCCGGCGACCCTGAAGCTGGCGGTCAGCGGAGGCATCGGCTTATTTATCGCGTTCATCGGCCTGCAGAACGCGAAGCTGATCGTGAACAGCGATTCCACGCTGCTCACCTATCAGACCTTTAAGGGAGAGACTTTCCATTCCGTGGGAATGGGCGCGATCCTGGCGCTTTTGGGTGTGCTGATCACCGGCATCCTGCTGGTGAAGAAGGTGAAGGGCGGCATCCTGTTCGGTATCCTGATCACCTGGGTGCTGGGCATCCTGTCCGAGCTGGTGGGGCTGTATGTGCCCAATCCGGACGCGGGCATGTATTCCGTGATCCCGACCTCCTTCGTGAGCTTTGATTTCAGCGCCATCGGCCTGACCTTCGGCCAGGTGTTTAAGGCGGACTTCGGCGCGATCCGCGTGCTGGAATTCATCACCGTCATCTTCGCGTTCCTGTTCGTGGATATTTTTGATACGCTGGGTACGCTGATCGGCGTCGCCACCAAGGCGGACATGCTGGACAAGGACGGCAAGCTGCCCCGCATCAAGGGCGCGCTGATGGCCGACGCTGTCGCCACCACGGCCGGTGCTGTGCTGGGCACTTCCACCACCACCACCTATGTGGAGAGCGCTTCCGGCGTGACGGAAGGCGGACGCACGGGCCTGACGGCCATCACCACCGGCATTCTGTTCCTGCTGGCGGCGGTCTTCTCCCCGCTGTTTTTGACGATCCCGTCCTTCGCGACGGCGCCTGCCCTCATCATCGTGGGCTTCTACATGATCGCCAACGTGGTGAAGATCAACTTTGAAGATCCTTCCGAAGGCATTCCGGCATTCCTGGCCATCGCGGCGATGCCCCTTGCCTACAGCATTTCCGAAGGTATTGCCATCGGCGTGATCTCCTATACGCTGCTGAATCTGGTCACCGGCAGGTCGAAGAAGATCAACTGGCTGATGTATGTGCTGACGGTGCTCTTCATTTTGAAGTATATTTTCCTGTAAAATCGGCTGTATCAGGCGCGGACCGCGGCTTTTCGGGGCGGCGCGGCCGAAAGAAAAACATATACGGAATTTTTTGCGGCGGATATCATGCATGTCATGATATCCGCCGTTTGCATCTGTGGGGAAAATGTGCTACTATGACTACATATGAAAGGGCGGACGGCACCGCAGGGCAGAAGCCCGGTGCACAGGCGCTCCGGAAAGGAACTTTTATGGAATATCTGATCTTGGCGGCGGCACTGCTTTTGGTGGGTGCGCTTTTTTTCCTGAGCGGGATCTGGAACGACCGTCGGTCGCGCAGATGGCAGGCGCAGAAATACCGGGAGCAGTTTGGAAAGCCGTCCGTTCGGGAATATGAAGCGGGGGAGACGGACAGTATCCCCGGCTATTTTTTGCGGCACAGGGGCGATTTTCATATTGATGATATTACCTGGAACGACCTGGACCTGGATCTGCTCTTTCTGCGGATGAATACCACGGTTTCTTCCGCGGGACAGGAATATCTGTATTATATGCTGCGCACCCCCGTTTTTGAAGAGGACACGCTGCAGCGCCGGGAAGAGCGGATCCGTTATTTCATGGACCATACGGAGGAGCGCGTGCGGCTGCAGATGCTATACCGTCAGCTTGGCAGGACCGGGAAATACTCCATTTATGATTACCTGGAGCTTTTGGATACGCTGGGGGAGAGGAGCAGTCTGAAATCCGTCCTTTTGGATATTCTGATTGCGGCAGCCGTGGCCGCAACTGCGGTTTCTCCCGGGACAGGGCTGATTCCGCTGATCATATTGCTTTCCTGGCAGATCGCCGCCTATCTGAAGGGAAAACGGGCGGTGGAGCCTTATCTGATCAGTTTCAAATACGTATTGCGCGCCGTCGCTGTTTCCGAGAGGCTTGGCAGGGAAGCGGTGCCGGTGATCGCAGAGGAGCAGAAAACGCTGCGGGAGCTGCTGCCGCGGTTTAGGAGTCTGAAGCGCAGCGCTTCTTTCGGGATGCACAGCATGGGGAGCGATGGAGGGCCTCTGGGCATCGTGCTGGATTACCTGAACATGATGTTTCATTTTGATATTCTGTGCTTTAACCGGATGCTGCATCAGGTGCGCCGGCTGGCCCCCCAGATCGACGTGCTGCTGACGGTCCTGGGACAGGTCGATGCGCTGGTCGCCGCGGCCGGATTCCGAAAAGGGCTTTCGGCGTGGTGCGAGCCGGATTTTGAGAAGACGCAGGAGGGGACAAAATCGCATGCGGCCGCGGCGGTGCGGCTAAAGATACGGGATCTGTACCACCCGCTTCTGGAGGACCCTGTCAAAAATGACATCGAGGTCCGGCGCGGCGTGCTGTTGACGGGCTCCAACGCCTCGGGAAAATCCACTTTTCTGAAGGCGGTGGCCCTGAACGCCGTTCTGGCCCAGACCGTGCATACCTGCTGTGCTTCCTCTTATCGCGCGGACTTTTTTCGGGTCATGACTTCCATGGCCCTGCGGGACGATCTGGTGGGCGGGGAAAGCTATTATATCGTGGAGATCAAGTCCCTGAAGCGGATTCTGGACGCGGCCCAAACCGTGCCGGAAGAGATGGCTGTGCCGCAGGATGAAGATACCGTGGCAGGAAAAACGATGCGGGGAAGGGAAAATATGCCGCAGGGAAGTGTGCCGCAGAACGCGCACACGGCGGAATCGCAGTCCGTGCCGCAGGAGGGCCGGGGACAAAACAGCACGGAAGCGCCGGTGCTCTGCTTCGTGGACGAGGTGCTGCGGGGCACCAATACAGTGGAGCGGATCGCGGCCTCCGTGCAGATTCTGAAAAGCCTGTGTCGGCCCGGCGTGTGCTGCTTCGCGGCCACACACGATATCGAGCTGACGGAGCTTTTGAAGGCGCAGTATGACAACTATCATTTTGAAGAGGAGATCGCGGACGGCGATATTCGTTTCCCCTATCGGCTGATGCCGGGCAAGGCTTCCACGCGCAACGCCATTCGTTTGCTTTCCATGATGGGATATGAGGAGGACATTATTACCCAGGCAGAACAGATGGCCGCGCAGTTCGCCGAGACGGGCATCTGGAAATGAGGAGGACGGTACGATGTTGGATGTGACTTTGTATACGGACGGTTCGGCCCGGGGGAATCCGGAGGGACCGGGAGGCTACGGCGCGGTGCTGCATTTCGTGGACAGCCGAGGTGCGCTGCATGAAAAGGAGCTTTCCGCCGGTTACCGGAGGACGACGAACAACCGGATGGAGCTGATGGCCGTTATCGCCGGACTGGAGGCGCTGACGAAGCCCTGCCGGGTGGAGGTCGTTTCCGATTCCCGCTATGTGACGGACGCTTTCAATCAAAAATGGCTCGACGGCTGGCTGGCCCATAACTGGCGGGGTGCGTCCGGGCCGGTAAAAAACGTGGATCTCTGGCAGCGGCTGCTGCGGGCGGCGTCGCCCCACAGCCTGCGGTTTACCTGGGTGCGGGGACATGCCGGACATCCGGAAAACGAGCGCTGCGACAAGCTGGCGACCTCCGCCGCGGACGGCCAAAATCTGTTGACGGACGAAGGCTGGGAATGCTATGATGGAAAATAGAGCGGATGCTTTTCTGGCATTCTGCAAACAGGAGGAAGCAAGACGGAAAGGGGCTGACATATGTCGAATCTGATCGCGTTTCTGAACGCGCTTTTGTCTTATCTGCTGGTGTTCGGTGTCAGCGCGGCGGCGATCGGCGCCGCTGTGTTTGCCGGGATCCGGCTGCGCAAAAAGAAAAATGAGAAGGCCGCGCAGGGATCGGAGGATACATGGCAAGAGGAAACGGCCAAAAATTGAAGCTGCTTTATCTGCTGAAGATTCTGGCGGAGGAGACGGACGAGCAGCATGTGGTGAGCACCGCCGCCATTCTGGACCGACTGCATTCTTACGGTGTTTCGGCGGAGCGCAAGGCGATCTATGACGATATCGAGCAGCTCTGCAATTTCGGCTATGATATCATCTGCGTCAAATCCCGCACGCAGGGCGGCTATTACCTGGCCAGTCGGGAATTTGAGCTGGCGGAGCTCAAGCTTCTGGTGGACGCGGTACAGGCGTCCAGATTCATCACGCTCAAAAAGTCCAGAGAGCTGATCGCCAAGCTGGAGCGGTTCGCCAGCCGGGAAGAGGCCAGACAGCTTTCCCGACAGGTGTTTGTGGCGGGGCGGGTCAAGACCGAGCAGGAGAACATTTATTATACGGTGGACGCCGTACACAGGGCGCTGCAGGAGCAGGTGCAGATCACGTTCCTCTATATGGAATGGGGACTGGACGGCGCGCTGCATCCCAAAAGGGGCGGTCAGACCTATTGCGTCAGCCCGTGGGCGCTGCTCTGGAGCGATGAAAACTATTACATGATCGCCTTTGACGGGGAGGCCGGGATCATCAAGCATTACCGGGTGGACAAGATGCAGCGCATCGAGCTTGGCGCACAGAAGCGGCTGGGCGGAGAGGCCTTCGCGGATTTTGATTTGGCAGCCTATGCCAACCGCACTTTCGGCATGTACGGCGGACAGGTGCAGAGCGTGACCATGTGTTTCGACAATGCGCTGGCCGGCGTGGTGATGGATCGGTTCGGAAAAGAAACCCGGATGCGGCCAGTGGATGCGGGACATTTTCAGGCGCGGGTCACCGTGGCGGTCAGCGGTCAGTTTTTTGGCTGGCTGGCAGGACTGGGGGACGGTGCCAGGCTGGTGGCGCCGGACGATGTGGCGAAGGCTTATAGGACCCATTTGGAGCGAATTCTGGCTGCATACGGCGGACAGGACCTGGAGCGCGCTCTGCCGGAAGGGCGTACGCCGAAAGAAACAGCGGACGTCTGAGGACGGAATGCCGGGCAGCGGCGCAGCCCGAAGACGGAATGCCGGGCAGCGGCGCAGCCCGAAGACGGGGCGCCGGACAGCGGCGCGGTCTGGGGGACGGGGTGCCTGGGGACTGTGCTGCGGACAGAGGAACGGAAAAGAAAGCGCTTTTCGGCGTATTGTTTTTGATAAGGACGGAAAAGAAAAGACTTTGTGCGCGGGCGGGAGGTCTGCGGGAAGGAAGGGGCACGGATGTCGAAGCTGGAAAAGGAAAAGAACGGGGAAGAAGGGTACGGAAAGCGGTTCATGCCGAAGCGTCAGGTGGTCGTCATCAAGAAGGACGGCAGCAAAGAGGATTTCAACGTGCAGAAGGTGGTGGATGCCGTCGGCAAGAGCGCGTACCGGGCGCTGACCCGCTTTACGGACGCAGAGAACTGCCAGATCTGCCAGCACGTGGTGGACAAGGTGGATGAAATGGGGCTGACGGAGGTGCCCATTTCCCTGATGCACAACATCGTGGAGAGCGCGCTGGAGCAGGTGAAGCCCATCGTCGCCAAGAGCTATCGGGATTACCGCAACTATAAGCAGGATTTCGTGCGGATGCTGGACGACGTCTACAAGAAGAGTCAGTCCATCATGTACATCGGGGACAAAGAGAATTCCAATACGGATTCCGCGCTGGTGTCCACCAAGCGCAGCCTGATCTTCAACCAGCTGAACAAGGAACTGTATCAGAAGTTTTTCATGACGACGGAGGAAATCCAGGCCTGCCGGGACGGCTATATCTATGTGCACGACATGTCCGCCAGGCGGGACACGATGAACTGCTGTCTGTTCGATGTGGAGCATGTGCTCCGGGGCGGCTTTGAGATGGGCAACATCTGGTACAACGAGCCCAAGACCCTGGACGTGGCCTTCGACGTCATCGGGGACATCGTGCTCAGCGCGGCCAGCCAGCAGTACGGCGGCTTCACGGTGCCCAGCGTGGACCTGATCCTGGAGCCCTACGCCCTCAAATCCTACAACCGCAATGTGGAGAAATATGTGGGCCTGGGCATCTCACAGGAGAAAGCGGAGGAAGTAGCCTATCAGGACGTGGTGCGGGAAATGGAGCAGGGCTTCCAGGGCTGGGAGTACAAGTTCAATACCGTGGCCAGCAGCCGGGGCGATTATCCCTTCATCACCGTGACCGCGGGCACGGGGACCGGTCGGTTCGCGAAGCTGGCCACGATCTGCATGCTCAACGTCCGCAGGAGAGGGCAGGGGAAGAAGGAGTGCAAAAAGCCCGTGCTGTTCCCCAAGATCGTCTTTTTATACGATGAAAACCTGCACGGTCCCGGCAAGCCGCTGGAGGACGTGTTCGAGGCCGGGATCCAGTGCTCTTCCAAGACCATGTATCCGGACTGGCTTTCCCTGACGGGCAAGGGATATGTGCCCAGCATGTACAAAAAATACGGAAAGATTGTTTCACCCATGGGCTGTCGGGCGTTTTTGTCCCCCTGGTACGAGCGGGGCGGC
>CANQTI010000096.1 GCA_947626725.1 uncultured Eisenbergiella sp. | reverse complement strand
GACCTGCTCCGGGAGGGCACCTATTACCGCATCGCCTCTTACCGGGAAAACAATATGTACGACTGCTGGCAGGTGGTCAGCGAAGATAAGAGCGAGTGCCTCGTGACCTATGTGCAGGTCCGGTATCAGCCTTTCTGGAATCCACGCCGCCTGAAGCTGGAGGGTCTGGACCCGGATGCCCGTTACCGCCTGGAGGGTACGGATCAGGTCTATTCCGGTGGGCTGCTGATGTACGCAGGATATCTGCAGAACATGATCTTCGGCGATTACGGCAGCGCGATGCTGCATTTTGTAAAGGAGTGACAGAACGGCCGGAGGGGCCGGGGTGCGCCAGCGCCATGTGCGCTGCGCCTCCCCGGCCCCTCTTTTTTCTGTATGAGCTCTTCATCCGGAACTTTTATCCGTCAGTTCCCTCGCTGTGTGCTGCTCCTATATTCCTCGTACCCATCAGCTTCCTGCCATGCCCGCATAGGTCCGTCATATTCAGGACTCATCCTCGTCCTCCTGTGACAGATCCGGAAACAGGATACGAAGATAATCCCGTCTGCCATACAGTACACGGTCCACATAAACATTCCGATCCATCACGCGGTAAAATGCCATATAATTTCCGCTGATAAGGAAACGGCAGTCGCTCTCCACGCCTGACACTGCGGAAAGCGGCGTACCGATCTCCGGAAAATCTTCCAGCTTATCGATCGCCTCCACAATATGATTTACGGTGTTTTCAGCCGCCTGCGGATTGCACAGCTCCGAAACAATATATTCCCAGATTTCATCAAGATCGCTCATGGCCTCCGGGGAATAGTAGATGCTATTCTTCATTCGCCTTCATCCTGAAATGGTCCCTTACGTCTGAAGACGAGAGCCATCCCTTTTCCTCTCCGGATTTTTTCCCTTTTGCCAGCTCATCCATAAGCCGCAGGGTCGCTCTTGTCTTTTCGTAATCCTGTATATCAATGATCGCATATCGGCCGCGTCCGTTTTTGGTAAGAAAAACCGGTGAACCGACAGACACATCACGGAGTACATCGCTGTAATTCCTCAAATCTGAGATAGGCTTGATATTCGGCATGATATTTGCTCCTTTCCTATCTGTAGTATATCCCGGTCTGTTGTAAAATTCAACAGCAAATTTTACAACGTCGACTCCATCAAATTTTAAGCTCCGTGCGGGCCTGCGCAACCCTTCTGCAGCAGTCACAGCCCGAATTCGACATAAAGCGTTTCTTCCGCGGATTCCCCGTCCTGCTCCACACTGCAGGGCCGCACCAGCCGGTAAAAACCGGGTTCGAGGCTGCCGTACAGCCACCGGAATTCCACCGTTTCCTCCTTTTTCCCTCCGGGCCTTACCGCATAAAGCGTCTCATGCCATACCGCAGAACCGTCCTTCAGCTCCAGCGTTTCCCAGCGGTCTCCGTTTCTGACCTCCAGCGTATACTGCTCTCCGAAGGAAAGCACCGCCTTCTCCTCCTCATTGCGGATTGTAAAGGTGACGTGATCCGAAGCGGCGTCATTCGTTTCGGCATAGATGTTCCAGTCTCCCAGATATATCTCGCGCGGCGCCATCGGCTTCTCAACGCTTTGGGCCTTCTGCTGCGTTTCCGCGCTCTCTCCGGCAGCTGATCCGCTCCCCGCAGCCTCTTCCTCCGCGTTTCGGGCCTCGCTCTCTTTCTCCGCCTCCCGGATCGATTCCTGCATTTCGGGACAGCCGATGATCTGAGACTCGCCGCCGGCCGACTCCGCTCCCTTCAGATCACCGGACGCCGCGCCGTCCGGCACCGCCCCTTCACTGTCCTCAGCAGCCGCTTCGGCATCCGCACCGGCCGCTGCCGCATTTTCCCTGTCAGGCAGTCCGGCACCGGCGGACGGCCCGTCCTTTTGCTGTATCTTTTCCGCGGACCGTCCGCCCGCGCTCCCGGTTCCGCCGTTTTCCGCCGCGGACTTCTCCGGCGCTGCGCTGTCGGCCGCAGCCTCCTCCGGGGCGGCCTCTTCCATCTCGGCTTCCGCCCCGGCCGCATGCTCCGAAGAAACCGCATCCTGCGCCGCTTCCATGGAGTCCCCCGACTTCGGGGTCAGCAGAAGGCCCCTATTCTGCAGCAGGAGAAACACGCCCGTACAGACCGCCAGCACGGCGCAGGCGGCCAAAGCGCTCTGCCAGCGGAAAGCGGCAGACCGGCGGATGGTCTTTTTCCTTTTGCCCGCGGTCTTTTTCCCCGCGCCGGACGCTTCCGCACGCCTTCCGCCGGATGCGGCAGATTCCCCGCGCCTGCTATCCGGGACCGCCTGTTTTCCGCCTAACGCGGCCCCGGCGCGCGCGTCTGCCGCCGCCTCAGTGCGTGCGCCTGACACGGCCTCAGCGCGCACGCCTGCCGCCATGGCCTCCGTTGGGGTTCCGCCCGCCGCGGCGGCTTCCTCTATGAGCTTATCATCGATCTGCCCGATGGCCTCCAACAGCTTTTCACTTCTCGTCACAGCACGACACCCTCCCTTTCCAAATGCTCCCGCAGCCTGTTTCTGGTGCGGAAAAGCTGGGATTTCACTTTACTCTCGCTGATCCCGAACCGGTCCGCGATCTCCTTTACGGAATCCACATAAAAATACCGGCGGACGAATATGTTCCGGCTTTCCTCCTCGATGCCGTACAGGAAACGGTCGATGAAGCGGGCCGTCTCTTTTCCTTCGATCTCCTCCTCCACGCTTTTTCCGGAGGGCAGACACTCCTCCAGCTCCAGCAGCAGAAGGTCCATTTCACCGCCGCCCCGCTTTTTTGCATGGCTCAGGCGGTATCGGCTGATCGAAAGGTTCCGCGTGATCTTTCCCAGAAAAGCCGCAAGGAAATCGGGCCGCTTCGGCGGCATGGTGTCCCAGGCCCGCAGCCAGGTGTCGTTGACGCACTCTTCGCAGTCCTCCTGATTTTTCAGAATATGAAGGGAAATGCTCCGGCAGTAATTCCCGTATTTTTTGTCCGTCTCCAAGATCGCCGCCTCCTGACGCGCCCAATAGAGATCTATGATCTTTGCATCTTCCATAGGATTTCCTCCCTTTACCGGAAATAACGCAGTCCGAAGCAGCGCCGTTGCATATTTCATAATTTTTTGCGCATCAGAATAAACTTTCAGAAAGCCCGAAACAACAAAACAATCCGTCCGGAGCCTTCAAATGCAGAACTTCACTTCTTTTTCCGCGCCCGATCCCTGGCCGCCTGTCAGGGTGGAGCGTCCCAATCCGCTCTACGCGGCTGAAATGCTTTCCAACCTTGGTGCCTGCGATTCAAAGATGTCGGCCGCCGCCCTCTATTTTTACAACAGCACGGTACTTTCCGACGCCGAGCCTGCATTTTCCGGGATCTTTCACCGCATCAGCATCGTGGAAATGCATCATCTGGAGATCTTCGCCCGGCTCGCCCACCTGCTGGGCGCCGACCCGCGCCTGTGGAGCTTCTCCAGCAGCAGCCCCTGCTGGTGGTCTCCGGCCTGTAACCGTTATCCCACACGGCTGCCCGCATTGCTGCAGAATTCTCTGGCATGCGAGCAGAATGCGGTCCTGAAATATCGGCGTCAGGCGGCCCGGATCTGCGACGCCTATCTCGCGGACCTGCTCAACCGGATCGTTCTGGACGAACAGCTCCATATGGAGATCTTCCGGCAGATGCTGGCCGAGGTCTGTCCGGAAAAATAGGTCTCCCGGCGGCAGGAAGGCTGTCCGGCTTCTCCCTCCTGTAAAAATGAGGGGTATAACAGCTTCCACCGGTTGTTATACCCCTTTCGTATCCTCTTCATGACCCCACGCAGCTCACCCTCAGCTCGGTATTGGTCCGATGCCGAACGCATGGGAAAAATATAAAAACAGCAGCCAGGCCGTACACAGAAGCATGCCCAGGATCGACACGAAAAACACGATGCCGCTCCTCTTCTTCCGCACTTTCCGCACGATCCCCAGGAAAAACACGACCACGGACGCCGCCAGGACTGCGATGAACAGCCAGACGAATAAAAAACCGTACAAACCGGCCTGATCGATCGCCAGGATCAGGAATACCAGCAGCATCACGAACTCCGCCGTGCGGATAATGCTTTTCACTTCCTGTACGCGCTCCAGACGCGCCGCGGTTTTTCTCGCCTTTTTGTCGGATTTTTGCTGCTGACGTTCTTCCTTCGCCTGCCGCTTTGACCGCTCCTTTTCTTCCTGGGCCTCCCGCTTCGCCCGGGTCTTTGCCTCCTCCGCTTCCTGTTTGGCCCGTGCCCTCGCTTCCTTCTCTTCTTGCCTCGCCCGTTCTCTGGCTTCTTTCGCTTCCCGTCTCGCCCGACCTTTATCAGCCTTTCGCGCCTGTTCGACGGACGTTTCTTCTGCCTGCCCCGGATCCGCCTCCATTCCCGCGGCAGCCGACCTAATATCCCTGCCTGCTGCTCCACCGTCCGGCGAAGCCGCCTCTGTTCCTTCCCTGTTTTCTTCCTTCTTTTCCATCAGGCGCTCCCTGGCCATGGCGCCTGCATCCCGCTCCTGGCGATCCGGCGCTGCTTCGAGACCGGCACTTTCCATTCCCGTTGTCTTCTGCGCTTCCTGTATCTCCTCCGTCTGCGTCTGTATTTCCGGCAGCTGCTCCTGCGTTTCCGACATCTGCGTCTGTGTTTCCGCTATCTGTGATCCTGTCATCCGCTCCTGCGTTCTTTCCTGCTCACTCATTTTCTTTCGCCCCCACTTCCTTCTCCGCGATCTTCTCCAGCGTACGCTTCACCGCCTGCTCCTGCAGCCCTTCCAGAAACGGAAAGCCCTCGACATTCTTCGCCGCATAGGTCTGCTGCAGCTCATACTCCAGCGGCAGCCAGGTGCTGATATCGCTCTCATTGTGGGAAATGACCGCTTCCAATTTGTCCAGCGCCTTGTATACCTTCGCCTCTTTCGTTTCCTGCGCCTCCATCTCGGCAAACATAGCCGCCACTTCCTCGTACAGCGGCCCGGGCAGTCCGGAAAGCAGATCATCCACCGCCTTCTTCTCCGCCTGTTCATGGCTTTCCTGTTTCAGAAAGGTGGGAATATCTCCGGTCACCGCTTCCCCGATATCGTGCAGCAGGCACATCCGGATCACTTTATTAATGTCAATCTCGCCCAGCTCATCCTTCATGAGAAAGGCCATCAGCGCGGCCCGCCAGCTGTGAGCCGCCACGCTCTCCGGCACGCCCTCCGGCGTGACGCAGTGCCGCGGCACAGATTTCAGTTTTTCTACCCGACCCAAAAAAGCAATGAACTGCCCGGCCGTAAATCGTTCCATCATGACGCCTCCCATACGACAGACTGTTGCGGCAAAGTCCGCAAAATCAGGCACGGTCTCCCCACACATCAGCACAAACGGCATTTATTTTATTGAAAACGGGATTCAGCATTTTCAGAACAGGCCGCTCGAATATGCGGATCCGTACCTTATCAATTAAAATGCCCGCCGCAAATATCGTGCACACGGCGAGTATCATCTGCGGCAGCAGCAAATTGGTATCGTAGGTCGCCGAATCGTCAAACAGACGCCCGAACAGAAATCCCTTTGCCCACCCATCGTGAAGAAGATAGACCCCGAAAACGGAAGAGGACAGAAAAGGGATCATTCGGATATGACGGACACGGATTTGTTTAAACAGCAAAAACAGCGCAATACCGGTCAACACAGGAAATATTTTATTCTGATCCCAGACAAAATAGGTGACATCATTGATGCCCGTAAGACGGTAAACGATGCGCATGCCGAACAGGGAAAGGATTTCCAGGATCATACCGCTGGCGGCCATGACCGCTGATTTGCCTGCGGAAACACAGACATCGTACTTGTTAAAATATGCGCCTACAAAATATAAAACAATAAAAATCTCAATGCTGTTCGTGCCGATGGTCCATCTCTCCCCCGCGAAGGTAGCGAACAGGGGAACCAGAATGAGCCCCAGAACGATCGCCGCCTGATGCTGCTTTCGGGAGAGTCCGTCGATACATTTGTTCAGGAACGGAAAGATCAGATAGATCACGATATAAGTCGAAAAGAACCAGTATTGATTGGAGGTAAACGGAAAAACCATTTTGATCAGGCTTCCTGCGGTAAGCTGCTCCGTCCCCGAAATGACGCAGACAGTACCGAACACGACCGAATAAAACCAGACCTGAAGCCATAACCGGAAAACGGTCCTGACATTGAAATTTTTCCGATACAGAAAATACCCGCTGATCAGCATAAAAGCGCAGTTGCATACCGCGCCGAATATCCTCGCCACGGCGAGCACTATCCAATTAAAAGACAGCTCCTGGGCGCAGTTGACGATCACATTCCCATGGAACGAAAAATGAAACGCAACCACCAAAAGCATACCGAGTATTTTGTATAGATCGAGTCCGTAAATGCGATCCTCTCCGACAGATCCTGCCGCCTGCATTGTGCCCCGTTCACTCCTTTTTCTGCAAAATGAAGCATTCGGTTCCTATGCGCCGTGCCCCTCCTGATATCAAAAACATAATGGCAAAATTTATGTAAAATGTCAATCCATAAATGATCCGAATTGCCGCAGTTCTATCCGAAGATGTGCGTAAAATACAGCGTCCGGGCCACCCCTGCTGCCCACACGCTGGCCCGGAACAGGAGAAATCCCAGACAGACGGCTGCCGGAAGGAAGAGTACCCATGCCAGCCGCGGCCGCCTGCCGCCCTTCTCCCCGATCTGCCGCCAGGCCAGAAAACTGACGGTGAGCAGAGGGAAAAAGCCCGCGGCCATCCACCCGGAGGCCAGCTCCGCCAGCGTCATGGGAAGCATGGCGTCAGGGAACGGCACATACGCCCCGCCAAACAGAGACGCAGCCAGCAGAACAGCCAGGGCCGCGCACCCCAGACCGTAAACCGTCCATATCACAGCTTTCCACGCTTTTTTGCCCATATCATCCGTGACTCCCGATCTCATATCCGGACGCCTCCATGCTTCTGCGCGCCCGCCAAAGCGAAAAATTGAAGCTGCGCACGCCCATTTTTTCCGTTTTTCTCTTTACCTTGTCATAATAGATCGCCATGGCGGGCCGTTCGCTCCATTTTTCCATCGCTTCCTCCGAAAGCAGGACCGGCGCCGCATCCGCGGACAGTCCCGCCAGATAATAATAATCCTCGAAGGTGTATCGGGCCGTACCGTCCTCATAGGGTTCCGCCGGCTGCCCGTCCGCCGACTGTTCCGCCGTCCGCGCGTACGCCATATCGTATTTCGCGATCCAGTAGTCCGGCCTCGCGAACGCCAGCCCGATATAAAAGACCGTCACGACTGCCGTACAGTACCCAAACAGCGGAAAGCGATTCCGATAAATGGAAACAATGACGCCCGCGAAGAGCAGCGTGAGCACCGCCAGCGCCCACAACACCAGGACCCGAAGAAAGGTCAGGTGGTAAAAATAAATGTAAAGGATCATGCGGCACGCGCTGGAGGCGATCATGCAGTACGTCATCAG
>CANQTI010000095.1 GCA_947626725.1 uncultured Eisenbergiella sp. | reverse complement strand
GATCCACTACGAAGATCGCGTCGGGGATCCGGGTCATTCCCTTGATACCGCCCAGGTTCTTCTCCAGCTTCTCCCATTCCTTGCGGATCTTGATGACTTCCTTCTTGGGAAGCACATCAAAGGTGCCGTCCACGGACATGGTTTCGATGGCTTTGAGCCGATCGATCCTGCTCCGGATGGTCTTGAAATTGGTGAGCATACCGCCCAGCCATCTTTCGTTGACATAATACATGCCGCAGCGCTCCGCTTCCGTCTTCACCGCATCCTGCGCCTGCTTCTTGGTGCCGACGAACAGGATTATGCCGCCCTGGGAAGCGATCTCAAATACGGCCTTGTAGGCCTCGTCCACCTTGCCCACAGACTTCTGCAGGTCGATGATGTGGATGCCGTTGCGCTCGGTGAAGATATAGGGAGCCATCTTAGGGTTCCATCTTCTCGTCTGATGCCCGAAATGCACGCCGGCCTCGAGCAACTGTTTCATGGAAATAACGCTCATTTTCTTACCTCCGTCTGGTTTCTCTTCCGCATACATCATATCCGCCAGTCATCCTTCGCGTCAGAGAACACCATTGGCGAATCCGCATGCGTGTTTTTTCGTCACAGCGCTGATATTGTAACATAAGAAAACCCCTCATGCAAGGGGTTTTACCAACTTTTTCACTTCCGCCGCAGCGAACTCGTTCTGCACCCGGATGTATGTGCCCTTCATTCCGGAGGAGCGGGCCTCGATAATGCCCGCGCTCTCGAACTTGCGCAATGCGTTGACGATCACGGAGCGGGTGATGCCCGCCTGGTCGGCAATCTTGCTGGCGACCAGGATTCCTTCCGTCCCTTTCAGCTCCTGGAAAATCCTTATGATCGCTTCCTGCTCCGAATAGGAAAGGGTGCCCAGCGCCGAATTCACCACCGAGATCTTCCGATCAGCCTCCGCGCTCTCCTCACTCTCCGCGCGAAGCATTTCCAGACCGATCACCGTCGTCCCATATTCGCACAGAATGATGTCGTCTATCCCGTAGGCAGCTCCCTCCCGATACAAGAACAGGGTTCCCAACCGTTCCCCGGCGATCTCAATGGGGGCAACAATGGCGGAGAACGGGGCATCCTCCGGGATATTGAACCCCAGCGTGGCCAGGTTCACATTTTCTTTGGTAGACAGCACAGCCAGCATGCGCTCGTTGAGCATGGGATCGATAAACCTTCCGACTTCCCCCCGCAGGAGCATGCCTGCCTCGACTGCGTTTTTTTCGGAAACGCCAAGGACCTTTCCCTTTCTGCTTATGACCAGAACGCTGGAATCCAGCGTTTCCTTCATCACTTCACAGATATCGCTGAAAACCACCTTGCTCGAATTGTTGTTATGCAGCAATTTCCCGATCTTTCTCGTTCTGTCCAGCAAATGCACACTGCTCATGCGTCCTTGTCCTCCCGACATATTCTCCTGTTGATCTGACACCTGCCCTGTGACGGCAAAATGTCAGAATATAATGACATTTTATCATGCCGTAAGAAAACCCGCAATGAATTATGCCTGTTTTTTTTCTGTTTTTTCCATCACATATCCGCAGCCTTCATTTGCGCACACCAGCTTTCCGCCTTTTTGCAGCATCATGGAGCCGCAAAGCGGACATTTTTCAGCGGACGGCCTTTGCCAGACCATAAAATCACATTCCGGATAATGGATACATCCGTAATAGCGGCGCCCCTTCTGTGTCTTCTTTTCCACGATATCTCCCCCGCATTTCGGGCAGCTTACGCCTGTCTTTTCATAATAGGGCTTCGTATTACGGCACTCCGGAAAGCCGGGACATGCCAGGAAACGCCCGTGAGGGCCGTATTTAATCACCATGCGGCGGCCGCACAGCTCACAGTTCTCATCCGACTCCTCATCTCCGATCTTCACCTCGGCCAGGTCTTTCTCAGCCTTTTTGACGGCCGCGTCCAGATCCGGGTAAAAATTGGAGATGATCGTCTTCCATTCCACGGTTCCCTCGGACACGCCGTCAAGAAGCGCTTCCAGATTCGCCGTAAAATTCACATCCACAATGCTGGGAAAAGCTTTCTTCATCATATCGTTGACCACTTCTCCCAGTTCCGTCACATACAGATTCCGATTCTCCTTCGTCACATACCGGCGTGCGAGAATCGTTGTGATGGTAGGCGCATAGGTGCTGGGCCTGCCGATCCCCAGCTCCTCCAGCGTGCGCACCAGCGTCGCCTCCGTATAGTGCGCAGGCGGCTGTGTGAAATGCTGTTCTCCCTGCAGGGCATTTAAGGAGAGCTCCATATTCTCATCCACGCCTCTGGCCAGCGTGTTGTTTTCCGCCTTTTCTTCCTCTTCTTCATTGTATACGCTCAGAAATCCGTCAAAAATCCGTTTGCCGGCCGCAACCGTAAAGCGCTGCCCGCCGCCGTCAATCTTCAGCGACATGGTCTCATACCGGGCCGATGCCATACGGCTGGCGACAAAACGCTTCCAGATCAGCTGATACAGCCTGAACTGATCTCTGGAAAGAGATTCCTTCAGCTCCATCGGGGTGAGTTCCAGGTTCGTGGGCCGAATCGCCTCATGTGCGTCCTGGATCTTCTGTCCGCCCTTTTTCACATTTCCTTCGCCGCCATACTCTTTTCCATAATGGGCGCCAATATAGGCCTTCGCCATCGCCTCCGCCTCTTCCGATACCCGAACGGAATCGGTACGCAGATAGGTGATGACGCCGACCGTGCCGTTGCCCTTGATATCCACGCCCTCATAGAGCTGCTGCGCCAGCCGCATGGTTTTCTGGGTGGAAAAATTCAACACCCTGCTGGCCTCCTGCTGCAAAGTAGAAGTCGTAAAGGGCAGGGGCGCCTTTCTGACGCGCTCCCCTCTTTTGACCTCTGCCACGTGAAAGGGCACATTCTGGCAGGCCCTTTTCACCGCCTCCACTTCCTCCGCGCTCTTCAGGTTTTTCTTCCGATCCCCTTCTCCATAATATTTGGCCGTCAGCGGCTTCTTTTCTCCGGGGACCCTGAAAGATGCTTCCAGCGTCCAGTACTCCTCCGGGATAAACGCATCGATCTCGTTCTCTCTGTCGCATATGATCCGAAGCGCTACGGACTGCACACGCCCGGCGGACAGTCCCCTTTTCACTTTTTCCCACAAAAGCGGGGAAATCCGGTAGCCCACCATCCGGTCCAGCATCCGTCTGGTCTGCTGCGCGTTCACCAGATCCATGTTGATCTCCCTGGCATGCTTCAGGGATTCTTTCACCGCATTCTTCGTGATCTCATTGAATGTGATCCGATAAACTTTCTTTCCGGACAGTTTCAGCGCTTCCATCAAGTGCCAGGAAATCGCTTCGCCCTCCCGGTCAGGGTCCGTCGCGAGATAAATTTTTTCCGCCTTTTTCACTTCCCGGCGAAGCCCGGCTAATATCTCCCCTTTGCCCCGGATCGTGATGTATTTCGGCTCATAGTCGCCCTCCACATCAATGCCGAGCTGACTCTTCGGAAGATCTCTGACGTGACCGTTGCTCGCTGCCACTTCATAGTTTGCCCCCAAAAATTTTTTGATGGTTTTTACCTTGGCGGGCGATTCCACAATAACCAGATACTTTGCCATTCCCCGTTCCCTCAACCTCCGCACCGCGGCTGCCCTTTCTTCAGACGATCGCCGGCGGTTTATCGTGACTCACTATACAACATATCCTGACGCAATGCAAGGAAAAAAATACAAAAAAAGTGCAGAACCTTTTCGCCGATTCCCTTTCTTCGAAAACCGGGGGGCGCCTTTTCCACGGCAATTCTCCGCTTTTTCCGGACGAAACTTTCTATAATCCGTCCCATCCTTCCGGGCTGTCCATCCCCATCTGCTTTGCTTCCGCGGCGTCCGTACGGTAGTAATGGCCGGCCCGACACCCGACCCGGCCTTCCATACACAGACAGAGCAGCTCCTCCATTACGTCCGACAGGCCCGCTGCCTCTTTCCCCCGCGCCTCCTGTTTTTCTTCCGCGTGTTCTTCCAGGCGCGCCAGAATCCCGTCCAGCGTTCTGGGCGTCTGATCCAACGTGCGCAGAACGGGGACCGTCAGCCGGCGAAACGGTAATTTTTTTGCGCGTCCCCGCAAGGTTTCGGGCGCCGCTTTTTCCGCACGTTTTGCATCCTCATTTTCCCCCTCCTCCATATGCAGGGCGCGCAGAAGCTGCGGAACGCTTAAGGCCGCTCCCGCGCCTCCCGCGATCAGACAGTTGCAGCCCCTGGAACAGGCATCCGTAATCCGCCCGGGCACGGCAAACACCTCACGGCCCTGTTCCAGCGCCATATCCACCGTGATCAGCGTGCCGCTCTTTTCCCTGGCCTCCGTCACCAGAACCAGATCGGACAGCCCGCTGATGATCCGATTGCGCGGCGGGAACAGACGGGCTTCCGGTCTGGTCTGCGGCGGATATTCCGAAAGCAGGCAGCCTTCCTGTTCCAGACGTTCGTATAGTCTCCTGTTTTCCGGGGGATAACAAATATCCACCCCGCAGCCCAACACCGCCACGGAAATACCTCCCGCGTCCAACGCTGCGCGCCCCGCAACGCCGTCTACCCCGCGCGCCATTCCGCTGATCACCGCCGCACCCGCCCTGGCGAGCCCGGAGGCAAAACAGCGGCTCACCTGCCGTCCGTACTCGGAGCACTCTCTTGTCCCAATGACGGCCGCCGTCTTCCGGGATGCCTCCGGCAATCGTCCCTTTCCATAAAGGGCTACGGGCGGGTCCGGGATTTCCCGCAGCCGAAACGGATAATCCGGATGTGTCAGCGGCAGGAAAAAAATACCGCCTTCCCGATAGCGCTCCAGCCTGACCTGTGCCGCCTGAAGCTGTGCCTTTTCCTTGGCCTGCTCCAGCAGCAGCGCCCTGGACGGTCCGATCAGCTCCGCCTCCCTCTCCTGCGAAAGTGACAGGACGCCTTCCGCGCTCCCGGCCTGCTCCAGCAGCCTTCGAATGCTGACCGCACCCACGCCGCCAATGCTGCAAAGCCAGAGATGACAGGCCTGTTCCTTCTGCGTCATTCGGTACCCCCCTTCGCCCTTTCCCCGGATGTACTGTTTTTGGTATGTATTCTTTCCATATTAATAGACAACAAAATGCGCACCTCCCCGGCCGCCGCAGAAAACTGTCCCGATACAAAGGGGCGCCTTCTCATTCATTCTGATACAGACTTTCATTCTGCCGATAATGCAATGCCTGTCCCAAATGTCCGTTGGAGATCGCCTCCACATCATCCAGATCCGCCAATGTGCGCGCTACCCGCAGGATTCTGTGGCAGGCCCGGGCAGAACATCCCAGCCGGTTCGCCGCCTCTTCCAGAAACTGCTGCTGACGCATGCCGAGATGACAGTATTTCATAATCTCTCCCGCTCCCAGCCTGCCGTTGGTCTCAATTCCGGTCCCCGCATAACGCCATTTCTGCCTTTCCCTGGCCATGAGCACCCGTTCCCTCATGTGAGAACTGTCCCACCGCAGCCCGTTTCCGGAGCCATCCGCTTCCCATTGCCGCCCGTTTCCGGGCCCATTCGTTTCCCGCTCCGTTCCGGCTGTGTCATTTTCGGCTGTCTCACCCCGCCCTCCATGCTGCCTCATTCCATCTGCGCCGCGCGCCGTCCCCGGTCCGCTTTGCTCCTCTTCTCCCGGCGGATTCCACAGTCCGGACAGCTGTACCGGCCGCGCCGTACAGCAGATATCGATTCGGTCCAGAAGCGGGCCGGAGATACGGGAAAGATAACGGCGCACTTCCCAGGGGCTGCACCGGCAGCGGTTTCTGTCGGGATAGTATCCGCAGGGGCACGGATTGGTGGATGCCACCAGCATGAAATCCGCCGGATAGACGAAGTTCCCGCCGCTCTTCGCCAGAAAAATCGTTCCCTCTTCCATAGGCTGCCGCAAAATATCCAGCGTCTGGCGTTTGAATTCCGCCATCTCATCCAGAAAAAGCACGCCCCTGTGAGCCAATGTGACCATGCCGGGCCTTGGAACCGCGCCGCCCCCTGCCATCGCGTACCCGCTTACCGTGTGGTGAGGGCTGACAAACGGCCGCTCCTGCATGAGTTTCCCCTGTTCCAGTTTTCCGGCCACGCTGTAAATGGCCGATACTTCCTTTTGCTCCTGTTTTCCGAGCGGAGGCAAAATCGAGGGAATGCACTTCGCCAGCATTGTCTTTCCCGCCCCGGGCGGACCGATGAGCAAAAGATTGTGAAACCCCGCCGCTGCGGTCAGTGCGGCATATTTCGCTTCCCGCATCCCCTTTACCGCGCCGAAATCCATTCTGCTCCCGCCGGCAGCTTCCGGTTCTTTGGCGCTTTCCGCGGCCCGCCTAGCCGCGCGCTCCCGCATTCCGGCCCGGCTTTCGGCATCCAGGCAAAGATACCGGGCCGCTTCCTCCAGCCGTTCCACTCCCATCACATCGACATCGCCGATAAGACTTCCTTCCCGCAGATTCTCCAGCGGAAGGATACATTCTTTGATTTTTTGCCGCCCGCATTCCAGCACGATGGGCAGCACCCCGCGGATCGGCCTAACACCCGCGTCCAGGCCCAATTCGCCTGCCACCAGCACATCCGCGAGCCGTTCCGCGGGGATCATTCCCTGCGCAGCCATAATGCCCAGGGCGACGGGCAAATCAAAGGCCGTTCCGGCCTTATGGATGCCCGCCGGAGAGATATTTACGGTAATCTTCTCCGCGGGGATTCTGACGCCTGCGTTCCGGAGCGCTACCCGGATGCGCTCCCGGGCCTCTTTCACTTCGCTGGCCAACAGCCCCACCATGTCAAAGCACGGCAGGCCGGAAGATACGTCCACTTCCACCTGCGCCACATAGCTCTCCAGGCCCCGCAGTCCCCCCGCATTAATATGACAATACATAAAACACCTTTCCTGTCCGGCATTTCAGACATAAAGAACCGGCGAAACCGCATATCCCGCTTCCCTTTCCCATTGCAAAATATCCGGTCCGTTCCGAAATATCCGCCATGCGCGGCGCCTATTTTTCAACACGGAAAATTCTGGGCGAACGCCCTTGAATCGTCATATTCCATGACAGAAAACCATAATTCCATTTCAGCATAAAACACAGGACGCGGTCTGTCAAGACCGCGCCCTGCAAAATTCCTTCGGCAGCCCAAAATTGTGCCGCCGCTTCTTCTGTTCCCTGAACGTCTGCGGGTATCATTTCCCGGATTCCGACGCTTTCTCCGCTTTTCCCTCTCTTTCCAGCCGCAAAAATCCGGCGTACAGCTTCCCCAGTGCCCGTTTTTCAATGCGGCTGACATAACTGCGGGAAATGCCCAGCTTCGTGCCGATTTCCTTCTGCGTCGCTTCACGGCCGCCTCCCAGACCGTAACGAAGCGTGAGCACCTCTTTCTCCCGCCCGGACAACTCGGACTCCATCAGTCCGCAGAGCTCCCCCAGGCGCCGCGCCTTTTCCATTTCCTCCACAATATCGGGCTGTTCCTGCTCCATCACATC
>CANQTI010000094.1 GCA_947626725.1 uncultured Eisenbergiella sp. | reverse complement strand
GGGCATGGAAAACGGAAGGAGATCAGGATATGGCGGACAGGCCGAAGATACCGAATATGGGAGATCCCGTGAAAAAGGGACCGGAGCCGGAGCAGGTGAAGAAGCAGAATCAGGAGAAGGCGATCCGGCTGGCGTGCTTCACCGCGGCGGCCGCGGTGCTGTTCTTTATCGCGCCGCTTATATTGAATCAGATGTCGGAGACCGTCCGGGCCAACGGGCTGGTCATGCTGATGCTGATCGTCAATCAGGTGTTCATCGCCGTGGTCGGCTGGCAGTCGAACCGGTTCCCGAAATACGGCATTTATATTCCCATCGCCTACATCGTGCTCTATGCGGTGTCCGAGCTGGTGTTCTACGGACAGATCGGCTGGGGCATGGAGGTCAATTATATGCAGACCGGCTACATCGCGTATTTCCTGAATAAATTCCTGACCCGGAAACGAATGCTGGATGCGAAAAAGAAGAACAAGCCTTTCCCCAAGGGAATCAGCAGACGGTAAAGGACGGATGGCGGCGCTTCGGCAGGGTGCTGTCCTGCCGGAGCATACCGGAAAGAAATGTCGGCCGTTATGTGAGGCCGCCGTCGATGGTGAGGATCTGGCCGGTCATGTAGACGGGCGAGCGGGTGAGCTGGAGCGCCAGCGCGGCCACCTCTTCGGGGGTGCCCAGCCGGTCCGCGGGGATCTCTTCGATGAGGGCGCGCATTTCCTCCTCCGAGAAACAGCGGTTCATGTCCGTATCGATGACGCCGCAGGCGATGGCGTTGACGGCGATGCCGCTGGGGGCCAGCTCCTTGGCCAGCGCTTTGGTCAGGCTGTTGAGAGCGCCCTTGGAGGCGGAATAGGCGGCCTCCATGGAAGCGCCGGTATTGCCCCATATGGAAGAAATGTTGATGATGCGGCCGCTCTTTTGGTGCACCATCAGCGGGACGGCGAGCCTGCAGGCGTAGAAGCAGGCGTCCAGGTTGGTGGACATGAGATCCCGCCACTGGCCGGGGGTCATGTCCGACAGAAGGCCGATGTGGGAGATGCCCGCGTTGTTGACCAGCACATCCAGTGCGGAGAGGCCGTCGAACAGCCGCGTCATGGTGTCCCAGTCGCCCATGTCCCCCACGAAGGGGACCGCGTTTACGGAAAAGGTTTCGGACAGCTCAGCGCAAAGGGTGCACAGCGTCTCTTCGGAATGTCGGCATGTCAGGATCAGGTCGAAGCCGTCCTCCGCATAGGCGGCGGCGATGGCCCGCCCGATCCCTCTGGAGGCCCCGGTGATCAGGGCTGTTTTTTTTCGCATGATTTTGATATCCTTTTTTGAGGCATACTGAGTTCTGTAATCATTTTATCACATGCAACCATCATACCACATAACCGCGCGCCTGTCACGGCGCAATGTGGAGGCATGAGGATGGAAAATAAACCCGATGGCTTATTTTTAATCTGCGTTTTGTGCCGCGGGCGTCATAAAATGCGGAATCGCAGTGCTGGAGCAGAGAGAACCGGCGCACGTGCCGACTTGCCATGCCCGCAGAATGGAGGAAAAAATGTATGATCTGATCATCATCGGTTCCGGTCCGGCGGGCTTATGTGCCGCTATTTACGGAAAACGGGCCGGCTTTGAAACTTTGGTGCTGGAGAAACTGCCCATGAGCGGCGGTCAGGTGCTCAATACCTGGGAGGTGGACAATTACCCCGGCCTGCCGGGACTTAACGGCTTTGATCTGGGAATGAAGTTCCGGGAACATGCGGAAAAAGCGGGAGCTGTGTTTGCGGAGGCAGATGTCACCGGGCTGACGGACGGTCCGGAATACAAGCTGGTGCACACGACGGAAGGAGATTATGAAGGCCGTGCCGTCATCATCGCTGCGGGGGCGTCTCATCGAAGGCTGGAGGTACCGGGAGAGGAACGCTTGGCGGGACGGGGAATTTCTTATTGTGCGACCTGTGACGGCGCTTTTTACAGAGGAAAGACGGTGGCTGTAGTGGGTGGAGGCGATGTGGCCGCGGAGGATGCGATTTATCTGTCCCGGCTCTGTGAAAAGGTATATGTCGTGCACCGACGGAATGCGCTGCGTGCGGCTGGGAGTCTGCAGCAGCGGCTGTTCTCCCTTCCGAATGTGGAAATGATCTGGAACAGTACAGTGGAAGAAATCCTGGGCGGACAGCGTGTGGAGGGTCTTCTGCTGCAGGATAAGGGGACAAAAATGTCACGGCATCTCGCGGTGGACGGTGTGTTCATCGCCGTGGGGATCGTTCCGGACAGCGCCGCTTTTGCGGGAGTGGTGGAAACCGATGAGGCAGGCTATCTGAAAGCGGGAGAGGACTGCGCTACGAATGTGCCTGGGATTTATGCAGCAGGAGATGTGCGCACTAAGCCGCTGCGTCAGATTGTGACTGCTGTAGCTGACGGGGCCAATGCGGTAGCGTCGGCGGAGACCTGGTTTTTGACCCAGCGGATGGAAGTTTCCTGATTTATCCGGCTTCGAGGCGATCAGACCCGACGAAACGATCGTGCAGGCGAGAGCGCGGCGGGGATTGCGAACACAGCTTCATATTTTTATGTCACTGTGAATGGGAATAGAGTGATATTATCAAAGTTAAGATCTATGATTTTATAGGATTTGTAGATTGACAAACCTCTGAACTCATGATATAGTTTTCCTTGGGTGTAATATTTTCGTAACAAATGAAACAACTGCGAAACCTTTGTAATAATCCTGTGACTCTCCTTTGGAGTGTCAGGAAAGAAGGAAGCAGTCGAAGTACGGGGGATTTCATGAGACAGGGATTGGTCAAGGCGGCGGCATATGGAATGATTGCGGCGCTGCTTTTTGCAGGAAACGGTCTGGACGTGAAGGCGGCCGCGATCGGAACATCATCTTTGCCGGCGGCTGGGTTTGGTCTGGCGCTGGGAGACGGGGCGTCCGTTTCTGAAATTCGTGAGAATGTGAAGAAGAAATCGGAATCTGAAGAAATCGAAGCGGATACGGAGAGCGCTGCCGAAACAGAAACGGAAACAGATTCGGAAGAGACGCTTTCTCAGGAAAATGAGACTGTGGAGACAGAGTCAGAAAGTGTACCTGCGGAAGACGAAACGGGAACAGATTCCGTGGAAGAGGGGACCGCAGAGGAAACGGAAGCTGACGCAGATATTCAGACCGATATGACTGAGGAGCCGGAAACGGAAATAGAGATTGTAGAACCTGTGACGCCTGCGCTGAAAACGCCGGAGGACGTACTGATCATCGCACAGGTGAACAATTATGTGAATATCCGCAGAGAACCGAATACGGAAGCGGAGATCGTGGGAAAGCTGTATAACAATTCCGTCGGAACGCTGATTGCGACGGAAGGCGACTGGTATCAGATGAAGTCCGGCAGCGTAGAAGGATATGTGAAGGCAGAGTATTTCAAGACCGGAGATGAGGCCAGACAGATTGCGGATGCGGTAGGCGACCGGATTGCCACAGTCAATACGCAGACACTGCGTGTCAGATGTGAGCCCAGCCTGGATGCTCCCGTTCTGGGGCTGATCGGTCAGGGGGAGGAATTGACTGTTCTGGATGAGCAGAATGGTTTCGTCAAGGTGAGCATTGAGGAAGGCGATGGCTGGACTTCAACAGATTATGTGATTCTGCGCACGGATTATGTGACAGCGGAATCTGTTGAAGAAGAGCGTTCCAGACTGGCAAAGGAAGAGGCGGACAGAGAAGCGGCCAGAAAGGCTGCCGAAGAGGCAGAAGCCCGGATGCAGGCGGAGGATCAGGCTCAAACGGATGGAGCGGAAGCTGCGCCGGCGGAGACGGTTCCGGCGATGACTGTAGGCGGTTCCGGCATGGGTGTAGATGTAGTCAATTATGCATTGCAGTTCGTGGGCAATCCTTATAGGAGAGGCGGCACCAGTTTAACGAACGGTGCGGATTGTTCCGGATTTGTCATGAGTGTATATCAGCATTTCGGTGTGTCTCTGCCGCATTCGTCTTCGGCGGATCGAAAGGTGGGTTACGCGGTGAATGGACTCGCGGAGGCGCAGCCAGGGGATTTGGTTTGTTATTCCGGCCATGTGGCACTGTACATCGGCAATGGGCAGATTGTCCATGCCAGCACGACGAAAACAGGCATCAAGGTTTCTGATGCGTCTTATCGTAAGATTTTGGCTGTCAGGAGGATTTTCTGACAAGAGAGATGCGGTGACAGGCCGTGTGAAGCGAAAGAAGGAGAGGAAGGTGTCTCTCCGAATCAAGAAGTATCGATGGATACCGGGAAGGGAGTTATCTCTTCCCGGTATTTTGCTGTATGGCGGCTGGAGCCGCGGCCCGGCCGTCTTTTAAGAATGCCGCAGCAGAGAGCGCCGCCGGTCCACTATGTGCCGGGACCATTTTGTTGGCCGGGCGGACCGCGATGGATTGACAAACGGAAATCTATGGGCTAGTATAAAATGGAAAAAACGGAAACGGGGGTTTCACGGTCATGAATGAAGAGAGAATTGTATCGATCAGAAACGGCAGAACAGCTCTTGGCATCGAACTGGGTTCCACCAGGATCAAGGCGGTGCTGGTGGATGAGACGCATACACCCATCGCGTCTGGGAGTCATGAATGGGAGAACCGTCTGGAGAACGGGATCTGGACCTACAGCCTGGAGGATATCTGGACCGGTCTGCAGGACTGTTACCGGGATTTGGCTGCGGATGTGAAGGCACAGTACGGAGAGGATCTTGTCACTATAGGCGCCATCGGTTTTTCCGCCATGATGCATGGCTATATGGTTTTCGACGAGAAAGGCGAGCTGATGGTCCCTTTCCGCACCTGGCGCAATACCATTACCGGTGAGGCGGCGGAAAAGCTGTCCGCCCTGTTTTCCTTTAATGTGCCTCAGCGTTGGAGCATCGCCCATTTGTATCAGGCGATCCTGAACGGGGAAGAGCATGTGAGCCGAATCTCTTATCTGAGCACGCTGGCCTGCTATATCCACTGGAAGCTGACAGGCCGGAAGGTGGCCGGGATCGGCGAGGCCTCCGGTATGTTTCCCATAGATTCGAATGCGATGGATTATGACGCAAAAATGCTGGAACAGTTCGACGCGTTGGTAGAGGAGAAGCACTTCCCCTGGAAACTGCGCCAGATCCTGCCGGCGGTGCTGATGGCCGGCGAGGATGCGGGCACGCTGACGCAGGAGGGAGCGGCGCTTTTGGACGTGTCCGGGAAGCTGCGGGCAGGGATTCCCGTCTGTCCTCCTGAGGGGGATGCGGGTACCGGCATGGCGGCCACCCGCAGCGTGGAAAAACGGACCGGCAATGTGTCCGCCGGAACCAGCGTGTTCGGTATGTTCGTGCTGGATCATGCGCTTTCCAGGATGCATCCGGAAATCGATATGGTCACTACGCCTTCCGGTGATCCGGTGGCGATGGTGCACTGCAACAACTGCACTTCCGATCTGAACGGCTGGGTGAATCTGTTCGGAGAGTTCCTGAGCTGCTTCGGGAAGCTGGACAAAAACGAGCTGTTTACGGTATTGTTCCAAAAGGCGCTGGAGGGTGAGAAGGACTGCGGCGGCCTGCTCTCCTATAATTATTTTTCCGGGGAACCGGTGACCGGGCTGGAGGAAGGGCGTCCGCTGTTTGTGCGCCGTCCCGACAGCAGATTTACCCTGGCCAATTTCATGCGCACGCAGCTCTATTCGGCGCTGGCGACCTTAAAGATCGGGTTGGATATTCTGCTGAAGGAGGAAGACGTGCAGATCGATTCCATCACGGGGCACGGCGGCTTTTTCAAGACCAAAGGCGTGGGTCAGAGCATCCTGGCGGCGGCCATGAACGCGCCCATTTCCGTCATGGAGACGGCGGGTGAGGGCGGCGCATGGGGCATGGCGCTGCTGGCGGCCTATATGCTTTGCCGGGAAGAGGGGCAGAGCCTGGGCGATTATCTGGACAAGCGGGTGTTTGCGGATATGACCGTGGAGACCATGGAGCCGGATGGCGCGGATGCGGCCGGATTTGACGCGTTCGTGGCACAGTATCAGGCGTCCATGGAAGTGGAGCGTGCGGCGGTGGCGACGCTGAAATGATCGGCTGTCAGGGGTGTGAACCGACGGGAAAGTTTTGCGGGTGAGCGGCCGGAGCAGGATGAAACGTATGCGGCCAAACGGCTGCGGTCATAAAATTTATGCGACCGAACGGCTGCGGCAGTCATGAAATTTATGCGGCCAAACGGCTGCGGTCATAAAATTTATGCGGCCGAACGGCTGCGGCAGTCATGAAATTTATGCGGCCAAACGGCTGCAGTCATGAAACCTATGCGGTCAATAACGGCTGCGGTCATGAAACCGTGTAAAGGCGGCTAAAGCAGAATGAGCTGACAGGGAGGAGACTCGATCCTTCCTTTTGCGGAAAAGAGGAAAAATGCTGGAACAGTTGAAACAAGAAGTTTACGAGGCGAATATGGCGCTGCCGGCCCACGGATTGGTGACATTTACGTGGGGCAATGTCAGCGGAATTGACAGGGCCAGCGGGCTGTTTGTCATTAAGCCCAGCGGTGTGGAGTATGAGAAGCTGACCCCGGAGGATATGGTGGTCATGGATCTGGAGGGAAATCGGGTGGAGGGACGCTACAATCCTTCTTCCGATACGGCGACTCATATCGAGATTTACAAAGCGTTTCCGGAGGTGGGCGGCATCGTGCACACCCATTCCACATATGCCACGAGCTGGGCACAGTCAGGACGGAGCATTCCCTGTTATGGAACGACCCATGCGGATTATATTTATGGGGAGGTTCCCTGTCTGCGCTGTCTGACCAAAGAGGAGATCGAAAGCGCTTATGAGGAAAATACAGGACATCTGATCGTCGGAGAGTTTGCCCGCATGGGCAAGGACCCGATGGCGGTACCCGCGGTGCTGTGCAAGAACCATGGCCCCTTCGCCTGGGGGAGGGATGCTCATGAGGCGGTGCACAATGCGGTGGTGCTGGAGGAGGTGGCGAAGATGGCCTATATGGCGGAGACCATCAATCCCCGCATTCAGCCGGCGCCCCAGGAGCTGCAGGATAAACACTATTATCGGAAGCACGGCGCCAACGCCTATTATGGGCAGCGCATTCAATAAACTGCGAGGAGGAGCGATATGGATAATTTAGAACTCATGAAGCATGCGAATGATGTCCGCAAGGGCATCGTCGCGGCGGTGCACGGGGCGAAGGCCGGTCATCCAGGCGGTTCGCTGTCCGCAGCCGATATTTTCACTTTTCTCTATTTCGAGGAAATGAACATCGATCCGAAAAATCCGAAGATGGAGGGCAGGGACCGCTTTGTACTGTCCAAGGGACATACGGCTCCCGGCCTGTATTCCGCGCTGGCGAATCGGGGCTATTTTCCGGTGGAGGATCTTCCCACACTGCGCCATCTCGGCTCCTATCTGCAGGGACATCCCTGTATCCAGCATGTGCCGGGCGTAGACATGTCCTCCGGCTCCCTGGGCCAGGGCATTTCGGCTGCGGTGGGCATGGCGCTGGGCGCCCGGATGACGGGGCAGTCCTTCCGCGTCTATACGC
>CANQTI010000093.1 GCA_947626725.1 uncultured Eisenbergiella sp. | reverse complement strand
CAGGTGTATATCGCCACCGAGGACGGCAGCGTGGGCACGAAGGGGAACGTGATGGACGCCATCCGGGAGAACGGGCTGGAGCCGGATATTCTCTTCGCCTGCGGCCCCATGCCGATGCTGCGGGCGGTCAAGCAGTATGCACAGGAAAAGGGGATCCCCGCCTATCTTTCGCTGGAGGAGCGCATGGCCTGCGGCGTGGGCGCGTGTCTGGGCTGTGTGTGCAGGACCACGGAAGTGGACGCTCACTCCCATGTGCACAACGCGCGGATCTGTACGGACGGCCCGGTTTTTGAGGCCGGGGAGGTGGACATCTGATGAGTACGGCGGTAAACGGCGCGGTCAAAACGGCGGTGAAGATCGCGGGCATAGAGTTCAAAAATCCGGTGATGACTGCGTCGGGGACCTTCGGCTCCGGCATGGAGTACGGAGAATTTGTGGATCTGAACCGATTGGGAGCCGTGGTGACGAAGGGCGTGGCCAATGTTCCCTGGCCCGGCAATGCCACCCCGCGGGTAGCGGAGGTGTACGGCGGGATGCTCAACGCCATCGGTCTGCAGAATCCGGGCATCGATGTCTTTATCGAGAGGGATTTGGCATTTCTGCGGCAGTTTCAGACCAGAGTGATCGTCAACGTCTGCGGGAAGACGGTGGAGGATTACCTGGAGGTGGTGGAGCGCCTGTCCGATACGGATGTGGACATGCTGGAGATCAACGTTTCTTGCCCCAACGTGAAGGAAGGTGCCATCGCCTTCGGACAGCGGGCGGATGCTCTCTTCGACATCACCTCCCGGATCAAAAAGAAGGCGAAGCAGTCCGTCATCATGAAGCTGAGTCCCAACGTGACGGATATCACGGAGATGGCACGGGCCGCGGAAGCGGCGGGAGCCGACGCGCTTTCCCTGATCAATACGCTGACCGGCGTGAAGATCGATATCGAACGGAGGAAATTCGTGCTGGCCAATAAGACCGGCGGCATGTCCGGCCCGGCCATCAAGCCCATCGCGGTGCGCATGGTCTGGCAGTGCGCCAATGCGGTGAAGATCCCTATCATCGGCATGGGCGGCATCGCTACGGCGGAGGACGCCGTCGAGTTTCTCATGGCGGGCGCTACGGCGGTGGCTGTGGGAGCCATGAATTTCGTGAATCCCTATGTCACGGCGGAAGTGATAGACGGGATCGAGGATTATCTGCGGCGGCACGGCATCGCGGATATCCGGGAGATCATCGGCTGCGTGAAGTGAGCGGCTTCGCGCGGCGAGCGAGGTGGCCCGGCACATGCCGGTTTTGCCGCGCGGCGGGCAAGGCGGTCTCGTGCATAACGGTTTTGCTCCGCACGTTTGGATCTCGTATCCTGATGGACTGCTGTGCGGGGTTCGTACAGAAAACGCATAAAATGCCTTCCTGGCGCATATGGTTTAGAGACAAAAAAGAACCGTATCCGCCAGGGAGGTATTTTTTATGGAGCTCATACAGAAAACGATTCATATGGATCAGCTCAAATGCAGCGCCGTGACACAGGTCACGGTTGAAGACGATATCAACATCACGGATTCCAAACCGGATGTCTATCAGCTGATAACGGAACAGGGCAGCGTGGCCATCGATGAGGTGCGCGCCGTAGAGGATCACGTGCATGTGAAAGGAAGCCTGAAATTTCAGGTGCTTTATCTTTCCGATGAAGAATTGCGTCGACCTGCCTGTATGGAAGGAATGCTGAACTTTTCGGAAACGGTTTTTCTGGACGGCGTGAGCGCAAACGACACAGTGGCGGTGAAGCCTGTGCTGGAAGATCTGAGCGTAGGAATGATCAATTCGCGGAAATTATCCGTGCAGGCGCTGCTGGAACTTTCCCTGTCCGTGGAGGTGCTGCAGGATATGTCGGCCGCGGTGGGGCTGGAAGGGGAAGAAGGTGTGGAAGTGTGCGAAAAGACCGTGCAGGCACTGGACCTGGTCATTTCCAAAAAGGATATTTTCCGAGTGCGGGAGGAAATCGGACTTCCGGGCGGCCTGCCCAATATTTTCACACTGTTGTGGCATTCCTGTCAGCTGAAGGACGTCTCCTGGAAGCTTATGGATGAAAAAATGGCGCTGCAGGGGGAGATCTCTTTGTTTCTCCTGTATGAAGGAGAAGGAGAGGATCGGCCCATTCTGTGGCATGAGGCGGCCATCCCTGTAAATGGAACGGTGGAATGTCTGGGAATGCGGGAATCCATGCTGGATCACATCTGCTGCCGCATCGGTCATCAGGAAATTGAAGTAAAAGCGGATGCGGACGGAGAGGAACGAAAGATCGCTCTGGATTTGGTATTGGATTTGGATATAAAGCTCTATGAAGATGTACGGACAGAGATTCTGGCTGATCTGTACGGCGTCGCACAGCAGGCGGAAGTGATGCGGGAAACTGGTCTGTGCAAGCAGCTTCTTACCAAAAATACGGGGATGCTGAAGGTATCGGGCCGTCTGAAAACGGGGACGGGATTTCCGGGCATTCAGCAGGTCTGCGGAAGCTTTGGAGATATTTCTGTAAGCAGCGCGGAGCCGGGCCCGGAGGGCATTAAGATTTCCGGAGCGGCCATCGTGCGGACCCTCTATGCTTCTGTTGACCCGGAAGTGCCTTTTTATTGCATATCCGGTCAGATTCCGTTTTCCTATCTGCTGGAAGCGCCGGGGGCGGACGAAGGCTGTACCTGTGAGATCGAACCCTCGCTGGAGCAGCTCGGCGTCACCGTGCTGGATGGGGATGAGGTGGACGTCAGAGCCGTTCTGTCTTTCCGCGGCCTGATCTGCAGGCTGCATGAGGAATCGGTAGTAACGGACGTGAAGGTGTCGCCTCTGGAGCCGGAAAAGCTGGCGGCGTTTCCTGGTATTGTGGCTTATATTGTCAAAGAGGGGGACACTCTGTGGGATATCGGGAAGAAATATTATGTGCCGGTGGCGCGCATGAAGGAGATGAACGACCTGGCAGGCGACGAGGTGAAGCCCGGCGACAAGCTGCTGGTGGTGAAGGGATTCTGAGCGGCGGGAGCCGTCCCTGAGACAGCCGAAAACACTGTGAATACCGTCCGAAATCCTGACAGGGCTTTGGGCGGTATTTGTGTGTTTTATGAAAAAAGGATTGCGAGGGCCCCTTAGATACGGTATACTGCTTGTGTCGAAAGGAGACGGCCCGTTTCGGCATGCGGGTAAAGGATGCGCCCGGCAAAGCCGGGGATGAGGGACTGACATGAAAATACTGATTGTGCGCCACGGGGATCCGGATTACAGTAAAGATTCTCTGACGGAAAAAGGATGGAGAGAGGCAGAATATCTTTCGGAACGTCTCTCGCGCATAGAGACGAAGGCCTATTATGTTTCTCCGCTGGGGCGGGCGAAGGATACCGCCTCCTGCACGCTGCAAAAGGTGGGCAGACAGGCGGTGGAGTGTGAGTGGCTGCGGGAATTCTCCCCGGCGGTGAGGCGGCCGGACTCTCCAGACAGGCCGGGCGTCGCCTGGGACTGGCTGCCGCAGGACTGGCTGGCGGAGGAACGGTTTCTGACCTATGACCACTGGACGGAGCCGTCCGCATATGTGCAGGCCGGAGTGCGGAAGGAAAATGAGTGGGTCGTCACGAATTTTGACGCCGTGCTGGCCTCCCACGGATACCGGCGGGAGGGAAAGCTGTACCGGGCAGAAGCCCCCAATGAGGATACCATCGTATTTTTCTGCCACTTCGGCGTGGAATGCGTGCTGCTGGGGCATCTTCTGAATCTGCCGGTGCCGGTGCTCTGGCATGCGGCCTGCGCCGCGCCCAGCGCGGTGACGACGCTGGTGACGGAGGAGCGCCGGGAGGGTTGGGCGCTGTTTCGGATGAACTCCTTCGGGGATGTTTCCCATCTGTATGTGAAAGGAGAAGAACCGGCCTTCGCGGCCCGGTTCTGCGAATGCTTTTACAGGAAGGACCAGAGGCACGACTGAGAGAAAGCGCAGGGACCCTTTCGCAGACCGGAAAGCCCGGAGGGCGGAAACGGCTTCACGGCAGCGGTCGGAATGAGTCCGCTTTTCGGGACATGAGGTGATACAAATGACGGAAAAAGAAAAAATGCTTTCGGGACAGCTTTACGATCCTTCGGATCCGGAGCTGAGTCAGCTGCGTCTGAGGGCGCGGAAGCTCGCCAGGCGATACAATCTGACGGACGAGGACGAACCGGAGCTTCAGGCGGAGATCCTGCGGCAGCTGCTTTCCTGTTCAAAGGAACTGCCCCTGCTGCAGGCCCCGATCTATTTCGATTACGGCTGCAATACGCATTTCGGGAAATTCAGCGGGGCGAATTTCAATTTCACCTGTCTGGACGTCTGCCCCGTGTATATCGGCGACAATGTGATGATTGGACCGAACGTCACCATCGCGACGCCCCTGCACCCGATGCTTTACGAAGAGCGGAATATCCGTCAGCGCGGGGACTGCAGCTTTTATAATCTGGAATATGCGAAGCCCGTGGTGATCGGGGACAACTGCTGGCTGGCCTCCAACGTGGTTGTGTGCGGCGGCGTGACGATTGGGGAAGGCAGCGTGATCGGCGCGGGCAGCGTCGTGACGAGGAACGTCCCTCCGATGAGCCTGGCCGCCGGGAACCCGTGCAGGGTCATCCGGCCGCTTACGGAAAAGGACCGGATGCAGGGTCCCTTTTAGACGCTGCGGCGCGGTCCCCGCGATATGCGGCACGGTTCCCGCGGTACGCGGTACAGTTCTCGCGGTATGCGGCGCGGTCTCTGCGGCATGCGGCAGGGATCGGGAAAGCGCGGATGGGTACCGGCGGGCCATAGGCAACAGCCGGGAAAGGATGGATCATATGACGCTGCATGAGTTTTTTCGGGAAAACCCGAGGGCCGCGCTGGCCTTTTCCGGCGGTGCGGATTCGGCATATCTGCTGTATGCGGCGCTCCGGGAAGGGGCTGCTGTGCGGGCGTACTATGTGAAGTCCGCCTTTCAGCCGCGGTTTGAATATGAGGATGCCCTGCGCATGGCGCGTGCGCTGGGGGCGGATATGCGGGTGCTGACGCTGGATGTGCTGGCCGCGCCGGGGGTCCGGGAAAATCCCGCGGACCGCTGTTACCATTGCAAACGGGCCATTTTCGGCAGCATCCTGGAAGCGGCAAGGGCGGACGGTTTTTCCGTATTGATGGACGGGACCAATGCCTCCGACGACGTTTCCGACCGTCCGGGAATGCGGGCTTTGCGGGAGCTGTCCGTGCGCTCTCCGCTGCGGGAGTGCGGGCTGACCAAGGCGGAGGTGCGCAGGCTGTCGAAGGAGGCCGGGCTTTTCACCTGGGACAAACCGGCCTACGCCTGCCTGGCAACGCGGATCCCGGCGGGGGAGGAGATCACGGAGGACAAGCTGGCGCGCACAGAGACGGCGGAGGATTTTCTGTTTTCCCTGGGCTTTACTGATTTCCGGGTGCGGCTTTTCCACGGCTGCGCCAGGATCCAGGTCCCGGAGGGGCAGGCGGAGCGGTTTCTGGCGGTGCGGGAGAAAATCGTGGAAGAGCTGAAAAAAACGTACGAAGCGGTCCTGCTGGACCTGGAGGTACGGGGAAAATAGCGGAAACGTAAAAAGAATGCGGAAATGGGAGCGCATTGTGCGGTCAGCGGACAGGGAGGTGCGAAATGAATAATGAAATCAGAAGGCTCCTGGAGGCAGTGAGGTCAGGGGAGACTTCCGTGGACGAGGCGCTTTTGCGGATCAAGAGCCAGCCGTTTGAAGATATCGGCTATGCCAAGGTAGATCTGCACAGAAAGGTGCGGCAGGGCGCGGCCGAGGTGATCTACGGCGCGGGCAAGACGCCGGAGCAGATCATCGGCATTGCGGATACGATGAAAAGGCATGGGCAGGAGAATATCCTGATTACCAGGCTGTCGGAACAGGCGGCCGCAGCTGTGTCGGAGGTTCATTCGATGGAATATCACCGGGAGGCGAAGGTGGGTATCCTTGGCGGTCTGCCGAAACCGGACGGGCTGGGAACCATCGTGGTGGCTACCGGCGGAACCAGCGATATTCCGGTGGCCGAGGAAGCCGCGCTGACTGCCAGGATCCTGGGCAACGAGGTGACGCGGCTCTATGATGTGGGTGTGGCGGGGCTGCATCGAGTGCTGGCCCATCTGGACGATATCATGTCCGCCAGCGTGATCATTGCCATTGCGGGGATGGAGGGCGCGCTGGCCAGCGTCATCGGCGGTCTGGCGGACTGCCCGGTGATCGCGGTGCCCACCAGCGTGGGGTACGGGGCGTCCTTCGGCGGGCTGTCCGCGCTTTTGTCCATGCTCAATTCCTGCGCCAGCGGTGTGTCGGTGGTCAACATCGACAACGGGTTTGGGGCCGGGTATCTTGCGAGCATGATCAATCATATCAGATAGGACGGTGAGAGGGATGAAAACACTGTATCTGGACTGCGGGATGGGAGCGGCCGGCGACATGCTCGCGGGCGCACTGCTGGAGCTGCTGCCGGATCCCGATGCGTTCCTGACACAGCTGAACGCGCTGGGACTGCCCGGCGTCCGCGTGACGGCGGAGCCTTCCGTGAAGTGCGGGATCCGGGGCACGCATTTTCGCGTGACGGTGGATGGAGAAGAGGAAGAAAGCCGGGACTGGAACGGACATGGTCACGAAGATCACGACCATGTGCATGGTGCGGACGGTCACGGCGGCCATGCGCATCACCATACCGGCCTCTGCGATGTGGAGCATATCGTGCGGGATCATCTGACTCTCCCGGCCGATGTGAAGGATGCGGAGAAGGTGCGAAATGATATCCTGGCGGTGTACGGCCTGATCGCCGAAGCGGAAAGCCATGCGCACGGCGTGCCGGTGACGGAGATCCATTTTCATGAAGTGGGAACGCTGGATGCTGTGATGGATGTGGCGGCGTTCTGCCTTCTGATGGACCGGATCGCGCCGGATGAGGTGGTGGTTTCCCCGGTCCATGTGGGATGCGGGAGCGTGCGCTGCGCCCATGGGATCCTGCCGGTACCGGCGCCCGCCGCGGCATATCTTCTGCGGGACGTGCCGATCTACGGAGGAAGCATCCGGGGCGAGCTCTGCACGCCCACCGGCGCGGCGCTTCTGAAGCATTTCGCGGCGCGGTTCGGCGATATGCCCGTCATGCGGGTGCAGAGCATCGGATACGGGATGGGGAAAAAGGATTTTGAAGCGGCCAACTGTGTCCGCGCCATGCTCGGAACGGCGCAGGAGCATACCGATGAGGTGACAGAGCTGTCCTGCAACGTGGACGACATGACGGCGGAGGCCGTCGGGTTCGCGATGGAGCGGCTGCTGGAGGGCGGTGCGCTGGAGGTTTATACCGTACCCATCGGCATGAAGAAATCCAGGCCGGGCATCCTGATCCGCGTGATGTGTCCGGAGACCGACAGGGAAAAGATGGTGGAGCTCCTTTACCGGCATACGACCACCATCGGCATCCGGGAGACGAAAACGCACCGGTATGTGCTGGACCGGAAAACGGTGGAGCTGGAGACCCCGTACGGGCCGGTGCGGCGCAAGGATTCCTCCGGCTACGGCGTCGTGCGCTCCAAGCTGGAGTA
>CANQTI010000092.1 GCA_947626725.1 uncultured Eisenbergiella sp. | reverse complement strand
AAGCCGAAGGTCAGGGCCAAAAGCCCCTGGGGGAGACCGTTTAAAACGACTCCGATGACTGCGAGTAAGTCAGTTAGAATTGTACTCATGTTGTGATTCCTTTCTCATAAGAATTTTCGCAGAACAAACTGCGTTCTCAGTATAGCACCATATCCGTCAGCAGACAAGAAAACATTTATCAGATTTTTGAAATCCAAAATGAACAAATACCTGAAATTTTCGTTGACAAACCAGGAACAGCGATGGTAAAATACATTCGTATGCCGCATAACGAGGTATAAGTGCGCCCATCTTTCGAAGTCTTTTCTTCAGCGGTGCGGTGCCACCACAGTTAGCGAGTAACCTCAGTTTTACTGATGGAGACAGGAGGTGTCTGAAATGTATGCAATCATTGCGACAGGCGGGAAACAGTACAAGGTAACCGAAGGTGACGTTCTCAAGGTTGAGAAGCTCGGCGCGGCGGCCGGTGAGACTGTGACGTTTGACCAGGTAATCGCGATCAGCGATGAAGGCCTGAAGGTCGGCGCCGATGTGGCGAACGCGACCGTTACCGCAACGGTCGTCGGCGAGACCAAAGGCAAGAAGGTAATCGTTTATAAGTATAAGAGAAAGACCGGTTACCACAAGAAGACAGGTCATAGACAGACATACACGCAGGTGAAGATTGAAAAGATCAACGGCTGATGTTGTTTCCGGTATGTAATATGACGACGGTTCTGGTAAAAAAGACGGCAGGCAGGTATACAGGATTCACGTTTTCCGGACATGCGGGCTTTGCAAAGGCGGGCCGGGATATCGTGTGCAGTGCCATTTCGGTACTGGTCATCAATACCATCAACGCGATGGAGTCTCTGGCTGACGCGCAGATGGAAGTTGTGACGAACGAGGCTGAGGGCATCATTGACGTTGTTTTCACCCGCCCCGTGAATGAGAAGACGATCCTGTTGTTGGACACCATGCTTCTCGGCCTGAACAGTATTCAGAATACGTACGGCAGAAAATACCTGAAACTGAAATTTGAGGAGGTGTAGACCATGTTAAAACTGAATCTTCAGTTTTTCGCCCACAAGAAGGGAGTCGGCTCTACCAAAAACGGCAGAGATTCTGAATCCAAACGGCTTGGGGCGAAGCGGGCGGACGGACAGTTTGTAAAAGCCGGCAATATCCTTTACAGACAGCGCGGCACGAGGATCCATCCCGGCATCAATGTCGGTATCGGCGGAGACGATACCCTGTTTGCCAAGGTGGACGGCGTGCTCAGATTTGAAAGAAAAGGCAGAGACAGGAAGCAGGCTTCCGTATATCCGGTAGAGAAGTAATCTGAGAGCCCCAGACAGCGCGTTTGGGGCTTTTCAATTCATTTCGGACAGCAGAAATGGGGTTTTTATGTTTGCAGACAGAGCCAGAATTTATGTCAGGAGCGGCAAGGGCGGCGACGGGCATGTCTCTTTCCGGCGGGAAAAATTCGTTCCTGCAGGCGGGCCGGACGGCGGCGACGGCGGCCGGGGCGGCGATGTCATTTTCGCCGTGGATGAAGGGCTGAATACGCTGACGGATTTCCGGCATGTGAGAAAATACAGAGCGGGAGACGGACAGGAAGGGGATAAACGCAACTGCCGCGGAAAAGACGGCGAAGATATTGTGCTCCATGTACCGGAAGGCACGGTGATTCGGGAATATAATACGGGAAAAGTCATCGCGGACATGTCGGGTGAAAACCGGCGGATCATTCTTTTAAAGGGAGGGCGGGGCGGCAACGGCAATCAGCACTACGCCACCAGCACCATGCAGGCACCCAAATACGCACAGCCGGGGCAGCCTGCCAGAGAACTGGAACTTCTTCTGGAACTGAAGGTGATCGCGGATGTTGGTCTGGTCGGTTTTCCGAACGTGGGAAAATCCACGCTGCTGGCAAGGGTTTCCAACGCACGGCCGAAAATCGCCAACTATCATTTTACCACCTTAAATCCCAGCCTGGGTGTGGTAGATCTTACGGATTCCAAGGGCTTCGTCATGGCGGATATTCCCGGCCTGATCGAGGGAGCGTCGGAAGGAATCGGTCTTGGACACGAATTCTTACGCCATATCGAACGGACGAAAGTGCTCATTCATGTGGTGGACGCCGCCGGAAGCGAAGGACGTGATCCTCTGGAAGACATTCGCGCCATCAATCAGGAGCTGAAAAATTATCAAGTGGATCTCTCCCAGAAGCCGCAGATTATCGCGGCAAACAAGATAGACGTGATTCCGGAAGGCGAAGATTCGGCGGTGGAACGAATTCGGGCAGAATTTGAGCCTCTTGGCGTTCCGGTATTCCCCATTTCCGCGGTGAGCGGACAGGGGGTAAAAGAGCTGCTGTATCGGGTGGCGGCCATGTTGGATGAAATGGACGATCAGCCGGTGGTCTTCGCACAGGAATATTTTCCGGAAACGGCACTGGCTTTTTCAGATGAGCCCTATACGGTCCATTATGACGAAGCAGAAAATGAATATGTGGTAGAAGGCCCTCGCATCGAAAAAATGCTGGGATATACCAATCTTGAGTCGGAAAAAGGCTTTGCCTTTTTTCAAAATTTCCTGAAAAGTACCGGAATTCTGGAGGAGCTGGAAGCCTTGGGGATTCAGGAAGGCGATACGGTCCGGATGTATGGACTGTCCTTTGATTACTATAAATGATCGTTTTCATGACCGCAGGCCCTTGTCCGCTGTGCGTAATCGCTATGCGAATCGCTATGCGCAGCTACTGTGCAGATGCTGCGCAGCCGCTGCGCGTAAGGAGCTGGAGCGGTGCTGAGGATATTTTATGAGAAAACTGACAAGCAAGCAGCGAGCCTACCTGATGGGGCTTGCCAGCAATATCGATCCGATCTTTCAGATCGGGAAGGCGAGTTTGACGCCGGAGGCGACCGCAGCGATTGGAGAAGCATTCAATACGAGGGAACTCATCAAGATCTCCGTTCTGAAAAACTGTTTCGACGATCCGATGGAGCTGGCGTATATGGTCGCGGAACGCACACACTCCACCGTGGTGCAGGTGATCGGGAAAAAGATCGTCCTGTACAAGGAAAGCAAAGACCGCAAGAAAATTGAGCTTCCGTCGTGAAGGGAAGGCGCTCCATGACAAGAATCGGCATTTTGGGTGGAACCTTTAACCCCATTCACAACGGACATTTGCTGCTGGCGGAAATGGCCGGGGATCTTCTGGCGCTGGATCGGGTGCTCTTGATCCCCAGCGGCTGTTCCTATATGAAGGATCCCGGAACGATCCTCTCGGGCGGGCTGCGTCTTTCCATGGCACGGCTGGCCGCGGCGGACAATCCCCGTTTTGCGGTTTCAGACGTGGAAATCCGCAGAAAGGGCAATTCCTACACGTTCGAGACGCTGGATATTTTGCATAAGCTCTATCCAGGTGCGGAGTTATTTCATATCGTAGGGGCGGATACGCTGTTCCAGATGGAGAGCTGGAAGTATCCCGAGCGGATCTTCCAGGGTTCTGTCACCGCGGCCGCGGTGAGAGAGGGGTTTGCGGACAGCGGTCTGCAGGAACAGGCAGAACATTTGACCCGAAAATACGGAGCGCAGATCCGGTTAATTCCGTTTCCGCATGTGGAGATTTCATCTACAGCAATCCGGGAAAAGGTACGTGCAGGACAGTCCATCCGATATCTGGTGCCGGAATCAGTCCGGCAGTTCATCCTGCAAAACGATCTGTATCGCTGAAAGGAGCATCCCATGAAAGAGCCAGACCTGAGAAAAATCCGCAGATCCATGGAAAATAAGTTGGATCATAAGCGATACGAGCATACCCTGGGCGTAGCCTACACCGCTGCGGCTCTGGCGATGCGGTACGGAGAGGATATGCAGAAGGCGCTTTTGGCCGGGCTTTTGCATGACTGCGCCAAATGCATGACCAACGAAAAGCGACTTGCCATCTGCGAAAAATACAACATTGCGATCAGTGAGGCGGAACGGAAAAACCCGTTTCTGCTGCATGCGAAAGTTGGCAGCTTTCTCGCTATGAAAAAATATGGGGTATCGGATAAGGATGTGATCAACGCAATTCTGAACCATACGACGGGCAGGCCCGGCATGTCCGTTTTGGAAAAGATCATCTGGATCGCGGATTACATAGAGCCGGGGCGGAAGCAGGCTCCGAATTTGACGAGGATCCGGCGGTTAGCCTTTGAGGATCTGGATCAGGCGCTCCTGATTGCGTTGGAGGATACGCTGCATTACCTGCACGCGGGCAAAATGGAAATCGATACGATGACACAGAAAACCTATGATTATTACAAGTACGGAGGGAGATTATGACAGCAGCACAGATGACCAAACGCGCCATCGAAGCGTTGGAAGAAAAGAAGGCGGAAAATATCAGTCTCATTGATATCAGTGAGGTTTCCGTGCTGGCGGATTATTTTCTCATCGCCAGCGGCAACAATAAAAATCAGATACAGGCCATGATTGACAGCGTGGAGGAGGCATTGGGCAGAGCCGGCATTTCTCCCAGGCACGTGGAAGGATATCAGACGGGAAACTGGGTTCTGATGGATTACGGGGATCTGATCGTACATGTTTTTGACCGGCAGAACCGGCTGTTTTACGATCTGGAACGCATTTGGAGAGACGGCAAGCAGATCAAAGCGGAAGATTTTATGAAAAACACGGAAAAGGCCGACGGCTGAGCTGGGAACAGCGGTTTGGATGTTCATAAGAACGCCTGGCATTGCCGGATTTCCCCGGCCAGAACAGCAGACTGCACCGCGGGCCGCTGCGCCGGCGATAAAGGCCGCCATGTATGCTTTCTTCATCGCATACATGGCGGCCTTTACTTTCATGAAATAATTTCTATCTGTAGATGCGGAAGACACCGAATACACGCCCCAGGATCTGGCAGTCGTTCACGATAATGGGCTCCATGGCGTCGTTCTCCGGCTGGAGACGGATATGGCCGTTTTCTTTATAAAAGGTCTTGACCGTGGCGGAATCATCGATCAGGGCCACCACCATCTGGCCGTTGCGCGCCTCGCGGCAGCTCTGTACAAAAATCTGGTCGCCATCGTGAATACCGGCATTGATCATGGACTCACCGCGTACCTTCAGGATAAAACTGGGTTCCCCGTTCGGAATCAGCTCCGCGGGAACAGGGAAATAGCTCTCCACATTCTCCTCTGCGAAGATGGGCTGTCCGGCCGCTACATTGCCGATCACAGGAAGACTGGTGATCTCCGTGCGCACCGCCTGAAAGCTGTCATCGCAGATCTCTATGGCCCTTGGCTTGGTCGGATCCCTGCGGATATAGCCGTTCTTCTCCAAAGTCTCCAGATGCGAATGTACGGAGGACGTGGACTTGAGGTGGACGGCCTCGCAAATCTCCCGAACCGCGGGCGGATACCCTCTGTGCAGGATCTCATCTTTGATATAATTGAGGATCTCCAGCTGCTTGGCAGTGATCTTTCCCTGTGGCATAACAGCGCTCCTTTCACCGGCCGCCGGCCGGACCGATCTGTTATCATTCTAGCATACCTCTCCCTAAAAAGCAAACATATATTCCGAAAAAATGTTCGATTTTTCTTTTCTTCCCCTTGACATTCGAAAATATGTTCGATATAATCAAGACAGTGATGGGAACAAATGTTCGCAACATATGTTTGGAATAGAGGGGAAAAAGATGAATCCGGAGAGAAGGATCAGACTGAATCGTATCAGAAGACACAGACAGCTGCGCAGGCGCATCGCATTTGCGGCGTTTATTGCCGCGTTTTCGCTGACAGCGGGCATTCTTATATGCGGGGTTACTGCCAGCGCACAGGGAGAAGGAGCGGCAGAGAAGAAATATTTTACCAGTATCATGGTCATGCCTGGGGACAGCCTTTCTTCCATCGCAGCCGCATATGCCGGCGGGCATTACGACTCTGCGGCAGCTTATATTGAGGAGGTCTGCGAGACCAACCACATTCTGAATGAGGACGCCATTGAGGCCGGGAGCTATTTGGTAATTCCCTATTATCGCTAGGTCTCCGGTCCTTTTGTCAAAATTTGCCGCTGTTTTTTATCTCTGACTGTGGACAGTCACTATGAAGGAAAACCAAAGAATTTCTTTAGAAATTCTTTGGTTTTTTCTGTTTTGTTCCGAAAGGTTTGAGCTCTACAATCATATTGCGGTTTCCAAAACAACAGGGTATAATGACCGCAAGGTCATTATACCGCGCCGACAGGCGCATAAAATCCGCCGGAGGCACCATGTCCGGCAACATGATAATGACCGCAAGGTTATTACACTGGTACTGGATTACAAAATGGAAAACGCGGCGGGCGGGAGGAAACGGCAATGGAAAAGAACCATATTCTGATCGTGGAGGATGATGCGGATATCCGGGAAGGGGTGGAGATCTATCTGCGCAACCAGGGATACCGCGTATCGAAAGCGGGAGACGGCGTGGAGGGGCTTGCGGCCCTCGAACGGGAGAAGGTCGATCTTGCCATCGTGGACGTCATGATGCCCCGTATGGACGGCATCACGATGATCATGAAGATGCGGGATCGGGGTATCGAGATCCCGGTCATCATGCTGTCCGCCAAATCAGAAGAAGTCGATAAAATCATGGGACTGAACATGGGTGCCGACGATTATATCACCAAGCCTTTTACGCCGTTAGAGCTCCTGGCCAGGGTCAACTCTCAGCTGCGCCGCTACAACCGGTATCAGGAAGCCCTGCTGCAGGCGGAACCGCGAAAGGATACGTATCACGTGATCGGCGGCATTGAACTGAATGAGGAGACGGTGGAGGTATTTGTGGACGGCGCGCCCGTGCGGCTGACGCCCATCGAATTTCGAATCCTCCTGCTCCTGATGAAGAATCCGGGCCGCGTTTTCAGCGCGGAGGAGATCTACGAGCGCATCTGGAACGAGAAAGCTGTCAATACGGACACGATCATGGTGCACATTCGGAAGATCCGGGAAAAGATCGAGATTGATCCGAAGAATCCGAAATATCTGAAGGTGGTATGGGGTGTTGGATACAAGATTGAAAAACAGTGAAACCGAAAAAAGAGCCGGAAAAGACCGCGCCGATGGGCGGCCCGTCACACCCGCCCGGAAGAGCCTGCGCAGGGTCCTTGGCTGTGTGCTGCTGATCACGGTTCTGTTCCTCCTGCTGTTTCCCGTATTCGAGAAGCAGTCGGACAGGGCCTATGAGGATCCGCTGACCGGGGAGCCCTTCATTTCCCTGCTGTATCGGAGCAATTTCATCCAGTACAAATATCTGCGGGACCGGGCGGACCAGAAAAACTGGTCTTTCGCGGATCTTTTCGTGCAGCCGGAGCTGATCGGGACCTATGATCTGGATGAGAGCATGGCCAGTTTGACGAGATCATTCGACGTCCCAGCAGACGCGGTGCCGGAGTCCGCCTCTCTGCAGAATTATCTGCGGAAGGCCCGTGAGGACGCCCTGTCGGAGATCACGGCTTCCCGGGACGCTGTCTCCGAGCTGATCCGGTATCTGGATTATTATGCGGTGGACAGGCGCACCGGCACCGCCATCGGCAACAGCGGCCTGATCGCCGGATATTTCGATATGGCGGACCGGGAAGGCGATCCGGATCTGCTGCTGGGCTCCTACAGCTGGTTCGTCCGCTTTTCCTATGACGGCTCCGGGAATCTGCAGCACTGCAGCGTGGGC
>CANQTI010000091.1 GCA_947626725.1 uncultured Eisenbergiella sp. | reverse complement strand
GCACCGGCCAGCCTGACCAAGCTGATGACCGCCGTGGTCGCGCTGAAGTACGGCAATCCGGACGATATCATCACGGTTACCTCGGGGGCGCGGGTGACGGAAAGCGGCGCTGTTTTATGTGGGCTTCAGGAGGGTGACCAGCTCACGCTGAATCAGGCGCTGCATGTCCTTTTGATCCATTCGGCCAACGATGCCGCGCTGGCCATCGCCGAGCATGTGGCGGGCAGTGTGGAGCAGTTCTGCAATCTGATGAACGAGGAGGCTCTGGCCATCGGTGCGACGAACAGCCATTTCGTCAATCCCAACGGCCTGACGGCGGACGATCATTATGTGACCGCCTATGATATGTATCTCATTTTCAATGAGGCGCTCAAGTATGACATGATCAACGAAATCATCAGCATGACCAGCTACGATACGGTCTATACGGGAGCGAACGGAAGTCAGAAGACCTTTTCTTATCAGAATACCAATCAGTATATTTCCGGGGATGCCAAGGCGCCGGACAACGTGACGGTGATCGGCGGAAAGATAGGGACCACCAATGCGGCCGGGAACTGCCTGATTCTTTTGGTTCGGGATACGGCCGGCAATCCTTATATCAGCGTGATCCTGCGCTCCAGCCAGCGCGATTACCTGTATGCGGAAATGACCGATCTTCTGGATGAAATCGGGTAAACTCGAAAATAGAGGTTGTTTTTTCAGTGGATATCCACTATAATAATTTTATCGAATTTACAGCAGGAGGGCTAAGCATGATTCAGTTAATCGTAGGCGAGAAGGGGAAAGGGAAAACGAAAAGTCTGTTGGATAAAGTGAATTCCGAGATCAAGCAGGCGCGCGGCAGCATCGTTTATCTGGACAAGAGCGCAAAGCATATGTATGAGCTGAACAACAAGGTGCGTCTTATCGTTGCTCCAGATTACATGGTGAATTCCAGCGAGGAATTCCTGGGCTTCGTCAGCGGGATCATTTCACAGGATCACGATCTGCAGCAGATGTATTTCGACAGTTTCCTGAAGATCGCCTGCCTGGAGGGACAGGACATAACGCCTGTCGTAGAACGTCTTTCAAAGATGAGCGAGAAGTTCGGCGTAGATTTCGTTCTCAGCGTTTCCTGTGATGAAGCCGATCTTTCGGAATCGCTCAAACCGATGATCGCGGTTTCCCTTTGAAACGGTTGGATGAATTGGAAGTGCGGCAGATCAGCCTGTTAAAGCCCCGGAATGCCGGGGCTTGTTTTCTGAAAACAGGACGTGCTTTTCGTCTGTATGGAGGTTTTTCGTTTGCAGCGGCGTGATGACAGTGGGAAGATCCGGCAATATCATAAGCCATTGAATATCAATCTTGGCATGCTTATTTTCGGTGCGATTTTTGTTTATATCATCATATGTGTTGCCATGTACTTCCTGAATTCCAAACATATCGAGCCCTATACGGTGCAGCTGGGATCACTGTCCCAGGATAATCTGTATACCGGGATTGCGCTGCGCAGCGAAACGATCGTGAACAGCACGGATTCCGGTTATCTGAATTATTATGCCAGAGAAGGGGAAAGACTGGGGAGCGGCCAGCTTGTCTGCACGGTGGATGAGAGCGGTCAGCTGAAGGATATTCTCGAGGAACAAAATGCGGACAATACGGCGATTTCCGAAGAAGAACTCCGGGAATTGCAGACCGGCATCTCCAATTTCTGCTCCGGCTTTGACCGGAAACACTTTCCGGATGTCTATAGCTTTAAGTACGAAATAGAGGGCACGGTGCTCAAGCTCGCCAACGTCAATGTGCTGGACAATCTTGAGGCATTGAACGCCGCGTCGAGCGGACAGCCGATTCATTTGTGCTATACGCCCCTGTCCGGGATCATTGTGTATTCCACCGACGGCTATGAATCTAAGACCGCTCAGGATATCACAGAGGCGGATTTTGACCGGGAAAAATACGAATGTATCCGTTTTTTGGACAATGAATTGATTGCGGCGGGAGATCCCCTTTATAAGCTCTCTACGGATGAAAACTGGTCTATCCTCATTCGTGTGGACCGGGCGAAGGCCGCGGAACTGGAGGAGGCGGAATACGTCAAAGTCCGTTTTCAAAAAAATCTTTACGAATCCTGGGGAGAAGTCAATATCATTGATAAAGGGGAGGAAGTCTATGCTGAACTGAAACTCAACAACTCCATGGTGACGTTCGCGACAGACCGCTTCATCGATATTGAATTGATCACGGATGTGGAGAGCGGATTAAAGGTGCCGGTTTCCGCCATTACCAACAAAGAGTTTTTCCTCGTACCCAAGGCATATTTGACAAAAGGCGGAAATTCCGGAGAGAACGGTGTGCTGCGTCAGACCGCGGATGAAAACGGACAGCTTACGACGGAATTTGTGCCGACACAGATCTACGAAGAAACGGAAACAGATTACTATTTGGACAACTATACACTGCGCGTCGGAGATCATCTGCTGATGCCGGATTCGGATGAGGAATATACGATTTCCCGCAGCGCAAGTCTGATCGGGGTCTATAATATCAACAAAGGCTATGCGGATTTCAAGGAAGTGGAAATTCTTCAGCAGAATGATGAATATGCGATCATACGTTCCAACACCGTTTACGGCCTGAGCGTGTATGACAATATCGTTTTGGATGCGGAAACGGTGAATCTGAACGAAATGGTCTATGAATAGGCGGATGGGACGAAATGACATGAGGCAGGGATGAGCGTTATGATACGGGAAAATTTGGAAAACGTAAAAACAAAGATGGAAGCTTCCCTTCAGCGGGCGGGCCGTCTGGAGGATGCGGCCGGCCTGATCGCCGTGAGCAAGACAAAACCGGTGGAGATGCTGATGGAAGCGTACGAAGCCGGGGTCCGGGATTTTGGGGAAAACAAGGTGCAGGAGCTGACAGACAAGTATGAACAGCTTCCGAAGGATATTCGCTGGCATATGATCGGTCATCTGCAGCGCAATAAGGTGAAATATCTGATCGGCAAAACCGCGTTGATTCACAGTGTGGACTCCCTGCGGCTCGCGGAAGAGATCAGCAAAGAAGCGGTCAAACAGGGAAAGGATATGGATATCCTCATCGAGGTGAATGTGGCCGAAGAAGAGAGCAAGTTCGGCGTCAGCCTGCAGGATGCGGCGGAACTGGTCGAAAGAATATCCCGCCTGCCCAGGGTTCACATCAAAGGCCTCATGACAGTTGCCCCGCTTGTAAACGCACCGGAAGAAAACCGAAAATATTTCCGTGCGCTTCACGAATTATCTGTTGACATCGCGAATAAAAACGTTGATAATGTATCTATGGGTATTTTGTCCATGGGCATGACCAACGACTATGAGGTCGCCCTGGAAGAGGGAGCCACTCTTGTGCGGGTGGGGACCGGTATATTTGGCATGCGCAGCGCGGAAGAGATTTGATCCCACGGCTGCCAGTCATAATGTGAGGAGCGTTTAATATGGGTGTGATGGACAAGTTTCTGAATTATATGAAACTGAACGACGAAGAAGACGACGGTTATTATGATGACGACTATTATGATGATGAGGATTCCGCACCCTCTGAAGGGAACCGGTCCAAGATCCGCAGTATCAGCAAGTCTGATGGGGCGGAGGAAGAGGATCGATCCCGCAAGCCGGCGCCGAAGGTGACGCCGATGCGTCCTGCTCCCCGCAAGGTTGGAACCGGCGGCATGGAGGTGTGTGTGATCAAGCCCACCAGTGTAGAAGAAGCGAGAGAAATTACGGAGACGCTCTTGGCCAATCGTACCGTTGTCCTCAACATGGAAGGACTGGATGTGGATATCGCGCAGCGGATCATTGATTTTACTTCCGGCTCGTGTTACGCGATCAACGGAAACCTTCAGAAGATCTCCCATTTCATCTTCATCATTACGCCCGCCAGTGTGGACATTTCCGGTGATTTTCAGGAGATCCTCAACAGCTCCCTGGATGTAAAATAATTTCCGGAGGCATATATACTGCATACGTGTATTATCCTGTCCCGTGCACAACGGGACAGGAATTTTTGATTCAGGGCATTTTGTCCTGCTGGTCTTTATCCTGGACTTTAGGCGGGACAAGGGCCCTGTAAACGGAGGAAAAACGATGGCGGAAAGAATGACTGTTTCCTACCAGAAAAAACCATGTTATGAGATCGTGCTCACGCACGGCTTCGCGGAACTGACTGACGAATTTGCAAATGATGCGGACAATCGTTCGCGCAGGATCTGTATCGTTACGGACAGCAATGTGGGACCGCTTTATGCCGAACAGGTGAAGGAAGCGTTGATGGAAGTGTTCGCTGTCTGTGAGGTTTTTGTATTTCCCGCCGGTGAAGAACATAAAACCCTGCAGACCGTTCAGGATCTCTATACCTTTCTCATTGAGCACCATTTTGACCGCAAAGACATGCTGGCGGCCCTCGGTGGCGGTGTAACAGGTGACCTGACCGGATTTGCCGCCGCGACATATCTGCGGGGCGTTGATTTCATCCAGCTTCCCACAACGCTGCTGGCGCAGGTTGATTCCAGTATTGGCGGCAAAACGGGCGTTGATTTTGACGCGTATAAAAATATGGTCGGCGCCTTTTATATGCCCAAACTCGTCTATATGAACCTGGACACGCTGCAGACACTGGAACCCAGACAGTTTTATTCCGGATTTGCGGAAGTGATGAAGCACGGGCTGATTCGTGACAGCAAATATTATGAATGGCTGATCGCCAACCTGTATGAGATCTGCGATCGGGACAAGGACACGCTTCTTTCCATGGTAAAACGCAGCTGTGAGATTAAGCGCGGCGTAGTTGAAAAAGATCCCACGGAACAGGGGGAACGCGCGCTTTTGAATCTTGGACATACGATCGGGCATGCCATCGAAAAGGAGCGGGGCTTTTCCCTGCTCCACGGAGAATGCGTTGCGCTGGGCTGTGTGGCGGCCGCATTTATTTCCTGGAAGCGAGAGCTGATTCCCATGGAAGAATACTATGAGATTCGGGATATGTTTGTCCCTTTCAATCTGCCCATTTCTGTGGATGATCTGGATGTAGGGCAGGTGGTCGCTTTTACAAAGTCCGACAAAAAAATGCGTGCGGGACAGATTCGCTTTGTTCTGTTGGAAAAGATCGGCAAGGCCGTGTTGGACGATACCGTGACGGAAGATGAAATCAGAGCCGCCGTGGAAGAACTGAATTTCCGGGAAGAGGACTAAATGATGGAGAGGAATAAGATTCCCCGGCTTTTACTACTGGATCTTCTGATCATTTTTGCCGGCACGCTGATCGACCAGTATACAAAATATCTTGCGGTACGATATCTCAAAGGACAGGCCGCCATTCCTCTGATTCCCGGTATGCTGGAGCTGCGCTATCTGGAAAACCGGGGAGCTGCTTTCGGTTTTTTTCAGGATCAGAAGATTTTTTTTGTCATCATTACGGTGCTGGTGCTGGTCATCTTTTCCTTCATTCTGATCCATATGCCGCCGATAGGGAAGTACCTTCCGCTGCATATCATGGGGGCGTTCCTGATTGCCGGCGCTGTGGGCAATTTCCTGGATCGGCTTCGGCTGGATTATGTCGTGGACTTTATTTATATCAGTCTCATCGATTTTCCCGTTTTCAACGTGGCAGATATGTTCGTCTCCTTTGTCTGCGTTCTGGGGTTGATTTTGATCGTCTGGGGACCTTATCGGGAAGATGATTTTTCCTTTTTAAAAGAAGCCCTAAAGTCGCTGGTATCCCGGAAAGAATGATTGGAGGCCGCACGGCGATGAAAAAGGCGTACAGAACAGCCGCTGTTTGGAATGAGGATACGTATGGAGTCAGATCTGTTTCGATTTCAGGTCACAGCTGAACAGGAAGAAGAGCGGATCGATAAATGCATGTCAGCACTGATCGATTCCCTGTCCCGCTCTTATATCCAAAAATTGATCCGGGAAGAACGGGTATTGGTGAACGGAACGCCCGTAAAAGCAAATTACAGGGTCAGAACCGATGATGATGTGGCCTTTTATCTTCCCAAAGCGGTGGAACCGGACATTCTGCCGCAGGATATTCCCCTGGATATTCTCTACGAAGACGAGGACATTCTGGTAGTCAACAAGCCCAAAGGAATGGTCGTGCATCCTGCGGCCGGGCATTACAGCGATACATTGGTGAACGCCGTTTTGTTTCACTGTCAGGGAAAGCTGTCCGGCATCAACGGCTGCCTGCGGCCGGGCATCGTTCACCGGATTGACCGGGATACGACCGGGTCTGTCCTGATCTGCAAAAACGACAACGCCCATCGAAGCATTGCCGAACAGCTGAAAGCGCATACCATTGTGCGCCGTTACCGCGCCGTGGTTCACGGCGTGCTCGAAGAAGATGAGGGCAGGGTAGATGCGCCCATCGGAAGGGATCCCAACGACCGCAAAAAAATGGCTGCCGGCGTTCGAAACGCAAAAGCGGCCGTCACACATTACCATGTTCTGGAACGTTTTCCTGGATATACCTATATCGAGTGTCGGCTGGAAACGGGACGGACACATCAGATCCGCGTCCACATGGCCTCCATCGGACATCCGGTGCTGGGGGATACCGTCTATGGCCCGCATAAATGTCCGTTCGCTCACCTGGAGGGACAGACGCTTCACGCTATGATCCTCGGCTTTGTGCATCCTGTTTCCGGTCTCTATGTGGAGACCGCGGCGCCCCTGCCGGAGTATTTCGAGACGCTTCTGTGCAGACTGCGGACCTGAACACAAGGAGTGTTTCTGGCGGCGGCCATATCAAATGCGGTTGGAGGCCTGGCGTGTTTTAGGCTGCTGACAGTCGTGCCGGAACTTAAAAAGATGAAGGAAACCGCATAAAGATAAAGCTTTAAGAGCCGAACGGCCATTCAGCCGTCCGGCTCTTAAAGCTGAAAATAAAATTGAAAAAAATCAGTCGATCACTTCATATTCGCCTTCCGCGATCCTGTGAAACAGCGGGAGCTTCTGTAAGAAGATGATATCCTCACGGGAAGCGGCGTCGCCTTCCGCCAAAACGGCCGCCTTTTTCACCACATCAGCGCCGGCATTGCTGACCAGCTTTTCCAGTGCGGAAAGAGATTCGCCTGTGGAGATCACATCGTCGATCAGACAGATGTTTTTGCCGCGGATCTTGTCCGCATCTACACCGTCCAGATATAAGTGCTGTTCGCCCTGCGTCGTGATGGAATGAACAGAAGCGCTGACCACATCCCGCATGTAGGATTTGGTGCTCTTTCTGGCAACGATGAACTCTTTGAGTCCCAGGCATTTGGAAAGCTCGTAGGTCAGCGCAATGCCTTTGGCCTCCGCGGTCACCAAAGCGTCGACCGGGCCGATCTGTTTGGCCAGTTCGGGCGCGCAGGCGGCGATCAGCTCGGTATCGCCCAGAATGACGAAGCTGGCAAAAGCCAGAGTGTCGTTGATCGCAATAAAGGGAAGCGTGCGTGTCACCCCGCAAAGATTGATTTCATACTGCTTCATGTTTTTGATCCTTTCTGTGCCTGTTCGCCTTTATAAGCCAAGGAATCTCGCGATCACGCCCGCCAGCATTCCCAGGAACGGATTGGTCACAGCGGTGACGACCATCGCGGTGCCGCCCACGGCGGGATTTGCCGCCAGTGCGCCGGGAGCATCCAGAGCCACAGTCTTAAAGATACCCAGTACGAACAAAAATCCAGCGATAGAAGAGGCGGGTACATATTTGC
>CANQTI010000090.1 GCA_947626725.1 uncultured Eisenbergiella sp. | reverse complement strand
TTGAGCACCATGAAAATGCGCTGGAGCAGATAATCCAGCTGATACAGCTTGTTGGAGATCACCTCTCCCGGGATCTGCAGATTCAGCTGACGGAGACGCTCCATATAGGCCTGTCCGTCCTTTTCGATCTGCTGCTCCGCGGAAAGATCCGCCGGTTCCACCTCCGGCTCCTCCCGCACGTCCGCCGTATCCTCCGGGCGGCTTTCTTCCTCCTGCTTCAGCGCCAGGAGATACTGCCCCCAGGTTTCGTCATTGAGCACCAGCACAGATTCTCCCGCGTCCAGATGCCCCTCCGGAAAGATTCCAACCTTCAGCATCCTGCGCACGTCCCGTCGCACTTTTTTCAGACTCATCCCCGTCCGGGCCGCCAGATCCTCCAGCCGTATGTACCACCGTTCGCCCATCAGCTTCAGATAGCGTTCCGAACGCTTCAGCCGCGCCCGCAGGCCGATGCCCCGGTTCAGCAGATAACCCCCGGCCGCCGCAAAGGCGGCTATGAACAGAGTCCCCTGCAGATCCTGTGCCGTGATCCCGTAAAGATTCGTAAGCAGATCCAGCAGGAGAAAAAAAGTCGCCGTCCCGAAGACGCCCAGACCAATGCCGCCGAACACCGTGCACAAAACGCCGGACACCCGCCCTTTTCTCCGATAATAGCTGGGCGACAGCTTCCGTTTGTCGATCGTCCCCAATTCGTTCTTCCGGTACACCGCGGGCCTGTCCGCTCCCGCGCCGGACTGACCGCCATAAGCGCCGTTTCCGCCTGCGCCGGACTGACCGCCATAACCGCCGTTTCCGCCCGCACCCGGCTGACCGCCGTAGCCGCCGCTTCCGCCCGCACCCGGCTGACCGCCGTAGCCGCCGCTTCCGCCCGCACCCGGCTGACCGCTATAGCCGCCATGCCTGCTGCTGGAGTATATCGTCCTGCCGCCATAATAATACTGGCGCCGCTTCCGCCTGTAGCGCGCCGCATAATCCACCGGCGGCTCCGCCGTAAAGTCCGGCCGCCCGGCCGCCGCATCATACGCAGAAGAAGCGCTCTCCCTGCCAGTATCCCCGCTGAAGGTTTCGTTTCTTCGCTCCTGCGCTTTAACCCCCATCCGCTCCTGCACCTGGCTGACCTGCCGTTTCACCTCATCGATGGCGGCGTCCACAGACTCGTTTATGATGGAATTGATCCGGCCGAAATCTCCGGCCTCAAGGGCTTCCCCCACTTCCCGGAGCTTCTCCTCCACAAAATTCTGCCGCTCACCCATTGCACAAAACCCTCCTATGGTAGGATAGCACAAATCGCCCCCACTGTAAAGACGGCCTCAACTTCCCGCTGCCGGAATCTGTTCCTTCACATCGACCCGAATTCTGCAGTCAGCTATATACTGATAATTGGCCTCCAACACATAACTGACCCTCAGATGCAGGCTGTCCGATTCTTCTCTCCAGCGGACCTTCCTGGTATCCAAGCCGACCATGATGGCGCCGAAAGGTGTATGATACTGAGTCAGCGTCTTTTTCCCTTCCTCAAAAAGCATCTGCACATTCACAAGTCCCCGTTTTACCACAGAAACTTCTTTCTCATGAAAACGCAAGATGTTTTTCACCGGCTGCTGAAAGCCTTCCATGTACTCATCATAGATCAGAAAATGGCTCCCCTCGCGGAAATAATACTTTCCCTTCTGTACTGTTTCAATATCGCCGTCCGTAAGACCGTTCAGGATTTGAATGCCCCGGACTGAAATCATTACGTCCCTGTTCATCCTCAATATTCCTCAATGTTGACGACCTTCGCACTCAGGATCCCGTATTTGATGATGGAATTGGCAAACTGCTTGAACCGCTGGGCACCATCGCTGACGAAAAAGCGGTATTGGGCCTCTCCCAGACGAGCGGGCGTGGGATTGTCCAATCCCTGCGCCAGCAGCATCCCCTTCAGCTCCCGCGCCGTCTCGTAAGCGGGATTAATCAGCGTTACATGCTCTCCCATGATCCGCGCGATGGTGGACCGGATCAGCGGATAATGCGTGCAGCCCATGATCAGCGTATCGATCCCCACATCGATGAGTTCGCTCAAATAGCGCGTCGCGATCTCGTCCGTCACGGGATCCTGCCACAGTCCTTCCTCCACCAGCGGAACAAACAGCGGGCACGCTTTGCTCAGCACCTCCACGTCCGGCCTAAGCTGCCGGATATATGTAGTATAAATGCCGCTGCCAACGGTACCCTCCGTCCCGATGACACCGATACGCCCGTTTCTGGTCCCTTCTACGGCCATCTGCGCACCGGGCCGAATCACGCCGACGATCGGAATATCGATCTCCTTCTCAATCTCATCCAACGCATAGGCACTGGCCGTGTTGCAGGCTACCACGATGGCTTTTACCGGAATGGTCCGCAGAAAACGGATGATCTGCCGGGAATACCGGGTGACCGTCTCCCTGGATTTGCTGCCATAGGGGACTCGCGCAGTATCCCCGAAATAGACGATCTTCTCATTGGGAGTCTGCCGCATAATTTCCCGTGCCACGGTCAGCCCGCCCACGCCGGAGTCAAAGACCCCGATGGGCAACTCCCGGTTTTTCTGCCTCTCTGCTGCTTCCATATGCCTCCCTCTCCAAGAACCATTCCCGCACACATTCCCAGACGGCGAAGCGAATCTCCATGCCGTCATATTCCGCCGACAGCATACGAAGAAAATCCTCCGGGCACGCCTTAGGCAATACCTCTCCCTGGCTCCCCCGCACCTCGTACATATCCTCCGTCAGCGCGTATTGCGGATATAAAAATCCCCAGAACATCAAAACTGTCAATAAAACGGTTCCGGCACGCAGTCCTTTTCTCCTCATTCCATCCATCCTCTCTTCCGCTCGATCCCAGATAGCTGTCCGCCGTCCGGCCGCTGCTGTTAAGAGTATAGACGGTCTGCGCACCGCTATACATCCGCATTTTCCCTCTGCAGGCCTCACCTCACGGTCTGCGCCGGATCATTTTTTCTTCCGCTCGTAGATCATGCGGATGACCGCCTTTTCCTGATTATCAATATGGACCTTCATGGCCGCCGCGCCGCTCTCTTTATCCCGACTGCGGATCGCTTCATAGATCTGGCGGTGTTCCTGAATCAACTGCCCGTAATGACTCTCATCCTTCACATACTCCAGGCGGTAACGGTACATCTGCTGGGAAAGGTTGCTGATCATCTGTACCAGCTTATCGTTGCCGGCTGCCTCCAGAATGGTATCATGAAACTTCACATCCGCGCGGGCCACCTGATTGGCATCTCCTTTTCGCGTCTCCGCCTCAAAATTGTCCAGGGCCTCTTTCAGCTCTTCGAGCTTTTCCCCGCCGATGCGGTCACAGGCCAGCTCCACCGCCAGCGCATCCAGGGCGCGGCGCACCTCCAGCACATCCTTCAGGCTCTTTTCGGTGATCTGGGCCACTTCAGCGCCCCGCCGGGGGATCATCGTCACCAGCCCCTCCAGTTCCAGCTTCCGGATTGCTTCCCGGATGGGCGTCCTGGACACGCCCAGCTTATCCGCCAGATGAATTTCCATCAGCCGCTCCCCCGGCTTCAGTTCGCCGGTCAGAATGCTCTGGCGCAGCGTATGGAACACCACATCCCGCAGGGGCAGATATTCCTTTTCAAAATCTCTTCCAAATTCGTTCATAACCTGCTCCCTTCCTGAAATCCTATGCCGTGAATCCGGTCAGAAATACCTGGTCCAAAACAGCTGCCTTCCGCAGACGGTCATACGCCTCGCGGGCAGTTTCCTCTTCTTCAAAAATGCCGAATACCGTAGGGCCGCTGCCGCTCATCAGCGCTGCCAGCGCGCCGCTCTCCCGCAAAAACGCCTTCCGCTCCTCTATCACGGGATAATGCTTCGCGGTCACGGTCTCCAGCACGTTCGACAGCCGCGATGCCATTCCCCGAAGATCGCCGCTCCGGATACACGCTGCCACACCGTCAATGTCGGGATGATCCGTCAGACGGTCGGCGTGCAGATTCTCATAGACGAATTTCGTAGACACGTCGAGCGGCGGCTTGGCGATCACAAGGCTGGCCTGCGGCGGCGCGGGAAGCGGGGTGAGCACTTCGCCGATCCCCTCGGACAGCGCCGTCCCGCCCATCAGGCAATAGGGCACATCCGCGCCGATCTTCACGCCCACCGCCTGCTTTTCTTCCAGCCCAAGGCCAAGCCCGTAGAGCGCATCCACGGCGTGGATCGCGGCAGCCGCGTCCGCGCTGCCCCCGGCCATACCGGCGGCGATGGGGATCTTCTTTTCCAGCCGGACCCGGACGCCTCCGCAAAGCCCATAGGTCTCCTGCATCCGCCTGACGGCCTTCCAGATCAGATTGTGTTCATCTCCGGGCAGATCCTCCCGGTCCGTGCGGATGAAAATGCCGCTCTCCTCCGTCCGCGCGAAAGTCAGCCGGTCGCTGATCCCCACCGTCTGCATGATCATTTTCACTTCATGATAGCCGTCCAGACGGCGGCGCAGCACATCCAGCCCCAGATTGATCTTGGCGTTCGCCTGCAGAGTGACGGTATCCATCCGCGATCCCCCGTTTCCTGTATTTTGTACTTTGTATACATTGATTGTACTTCATTTTATACAATCCGGGCGGATTTGTCAACGGCAAAGCACGGCAATGTCACACCCAATATCGACCGACTTTGCCAGATAGCCATATCACGCAGGATATGGGGTTTTGAAAAGCATGACACCCGCTTTTCGCACTGCCTGCGCGAAAAACACCTTCCGTTCTGATATGGTACGGAAGCGGTTTCCTCTTTTTCACACATATTGCCGCAGTATTTCGAGATATTGATGTATTTCTCCTAAACTTCAGGGATTACCATTGCAGATATGACAGTAAATCAGGTATAATGACAGTGTCCATCATGTTTCGCTGAAATGGAGGAACGGTTATGAAGATCAGCTATAAAAAACTCTGGGTGATGCTGGCAGAACGCGAGATAAGCAAGGCTTCTTTCCGAAAGGATCTGGGCCTGTCTGCCGGTACATATACGAAACTGAACAGGGGCAACGAAGTCTCCCTCTCTATCCTGCTGCGGATCTGTGACTGGCTGGACTGCGATATAGGGGATATATGCGAGGCTGTGCGCAGGTAAGTCCTGATTATCGGGCAGGTGCAGTGCTAAATTTTTGCCCGCAGGCAATTAAGAAAATCGAATGTGCAACGAAATCTACTAAAAAAACATTAGAAAAAAGTTGAATATTGAAATACGAAATTAAATGAGAAAATTGCAAACAAGGGGAATCTATGTTCGACCTAACCAAATTCAATGAATACAGAGAAGACAACCGCCTGGAGGTCAAAAAGGCATCAGAAAATATCCCTATATCCCTCTGGGATACCTATTCCGCATTTGCGAATTGCTATGGCGGCATCATTGTCCTTGGAGTAAAGGAACGTCCGGACGGCTCCTGGTATACAACCGGGCTGAAAAATCCTGCCAAACAACAGAAACAGTTCTGGGATACGGTCAACAATACCACCAAAGTGAGCATCAATCTTTTAACGGAAAAGGACGTTGAACTTTATGAAATAGACGGCGACGTGATCATGGTGATCCGCGTTCCCATGGCAAAGCGGGAGCAAAAGCCGGTCTATATCAATAATGATTTGATGGGCGGCACCTTCCGGCGGGATGGGGAAGGAGATTATCATTGCACGTCGGCACAGATCAAAGCGATGCTGCGCGACCAGACGGAAGATACGATGGATATGATCCTCCTGGAGGATGTTCCGCTGGAGGAACTGAATCAGGAAACGATCCGGGGATATCGAAACCGGCATCGGACGCTGAAGGAAGGACATCCCTTCGGGCAGTTAGAGAATGCGGAATATCTGAGGAGTATCGGGGCCGCGGCCCTGTCGAGGAAAGACGGGAAACTGCATCCTACGGCGGCAGGAATGTTGATGTTTGGGGACGAGTATAACATTGTGCGCCATTTCCCAGAGTATTTTCTGGATTACCGGGAAATGCTTGATCCAACCATCCGCTGGACAGACCGTCTGCAGTCCAGTTCCGGAGAATGGTCCGGCAATCTGTGCGATTTTTATTTTCGTGTGTATAACAAGATCATCAAGGACGTCAAGGTCCCCTTTCGTATGGAAGGCGGGGATCGGATCGACGATACGCCGGTTCACAAGGCGCTGCGCGAAGCGCTGGCGAACTGCCTGGTCAATGCAGATTATTATGGAACCTGCGGCGTTGTGATCCGCAAGGAGTCGGACAAGTTGATTTTGGAAAATCCGGGATATATCCGGACCGGGAAGAAACAGATGCGCCTGGGCGGGATATCTGATCCGAGGAATAAAGCCCTGATGAAAATGTTCAACCTGATCAATATCGGTGAGCGGGCTGGCAGCGGCGTGCCCAATATTTTCCAGGTCTGGGAAAAGGAGGGATGGACGGAGCCTGTCATCGCGGAGCGGTTTAATCCGGATCGGACGAGCCTGGAACTTTGCTTTGCAAAAAAGGCTTCGGGAAAAAGTGTGGAAAAATCAGCAGAATCAGCAGAAAAATCAGCAGAATCAGCAGATTATAATTTGGCGGATTTATCAGACAGACAAAGGCAGATTTTAGAGTGTATGGATATAGGAAGGGAATACAAAACAGAAGAAGTAGCTGAGAAAATCAGATTAAAGGGTCCCAGAACGAGACAACTGTTAAATGAATTGGTGGATAAGGGATTTGTCGCGTGTACCGCGGCTACAAAAAGAAGAAGATATATAAGAATAGGAGACTCCTCTCATGGACGTCAATAGGATCACAGAGGATTTAAAAGAACGGTTTGCTGCCCTACTCCGGGACTTCTACAAGCGCCGCATCATCTTCTGGCACGATGAAGACCGGGAGTTTGAGGCCATGCTGGACGAGCTGGATATCCCCGACGTCACGCTCATCAGGCTGACCGACACGAACAACTTTGCCGTCAAGAAGCTGCTGCTCCATGATGATCTCGGCGGCGGACCTCGCGGCCGTCCCTTCTGAACTGATCGGATGCTTCAACCTCATCTTCTATCAGAGCGCGGAGGACGCTGTCTTTAGGGCACTGGGCGTGGAATAAAGGAGAGACGGCAATGGCAAAGCGACGCAAAAAGCCTTCCCCAAAAGGATGTCCTGAACCGCTCAGTACCATGATCGATCTTGCCGGTGTTGCCGCGATGGGCACTTTTGCGAAACAAAAGATAAAGAGCGATCATAGGGCGCAAGTAAGCGGCCCCAGCGATATGTCAGCGTATAACCTCCTGGCTTTAATGGAGAACTTGAAACAGGCCTAAAAAGATCTTGATGAGGACGGAGCCGACTATCTGCAGTCCCTCCATGGTCCAATCTATGAAGGCCCAATATGAGCATATAGTAATCTGAACATAATATTATGAAATTACTGCTGATCGCCAGCCAGAAAACGGCTGCGGAACCCAAAAAGAAATACAGTTCTGCCGAATTTGACGAAATGATCCGGGACACGCTGGAGGGCGATATCGTCCCCATCGAAAACGGCCTGCCCAACACAGACGGACGCCCCGTATATGTGAGCACGCAGAAAACGGCCCTACAGACCGCCGAACAGCTCTTCCCCGGCGCGCCGTTCATCCCGGAACCCCTGCTGGACGAGGTGCCCCTGTGCGCCTACCGGGATACCGACAGGCCCCTGTCTCTGCAAAGGTGGCTGTTTATGGCCCGCTGGCAGCGCTTCCGAAAAAATGACCGCCAGCCGGAATCCAGGGCACAGGCCATCCGGCGGGCGGATAAACTGATCTCCCTGCTGGAGGAAAAGGGACAGGAC
>CANQTI010000089.1 GCA_947626725.1 uncultured Eisenbergiella sp. | reverse complement strand
CTGACTGCCGATGAGCTCGCTTTCTATGACGCTCTGACAAAGCCGCAGGCGATCAAGGATTTCTACAGCAACGAGGAACTGATTGCTATTACCAAAGAACTTGCGGATACGCTGCGAAAGAACAAAACGGTTGATTGGCAAAGACGGGAATCAGCAAGGGCTAAAATGCGTATGCTCATCAAAAAACTGCTTAAAAAGCATAAATACCCGCCCGAGGGGATGGAAGACGCAGTTCAAACCGTTATGACTCAGTGTGAACTGTGGACCGATTACACTGATATGGACGAACCGAACCAGAAAATTGTCGGGTATTCTTTTCAATCGGAACAATATTTAGGCATGGTTGCAGAAGATTCTGTGTCATATGGGAGCGAAGTGTCCCATTCATAGTTGTGTTCGGAGAAACGGCCATGTCCATATTTGAGAAGCTGGAAAGCGCATATCACTGGAAGATGAAGGGTGCTCCCGTGCCCTTAACAGGCGGCCTTATGCATAAGATGTACCGGTTGGAAACGGAACAGGGGACGTATGCGCTGAAGCTGCTGAATCGGTTTGTGATGCAGAGAGAAACCGCAATGGGTAATTACGCCGAAGCGGAGCGGCTGGAACGGCTGCTGGAGCAAAGAGGAATCCCCATCCTTCCGGCCCTGACGATCGGGGGACGGAAGATGCAGGAAATAGACGGCGAATATTTTTATCTGTTCGACTATTATGACGGAAAACCGCTGTGTGCGGAGGAGATCACGGAATACCATTGCGCGCGGATGGGAAGCGTGCTCGCCGCGATCCATGGCGCGGACAGGAAAAACGCGTATACAGAATACACAAAAATGTCGGTTGACTGGGATTTCTATCTTGCCGCAATGGGAAGGGCGGATCCGCGACTTTATGAAATGCTGCGGTCCTGCCGTGCGCTTCTTGCGGAAAGTCAAGAGAACGGGAACCGTGCAAGGGAAAAACTCCCGCATATCCTCGCTGTCTGTCACAACGATATGGATTGCAAAAATGTTCTCTGGAACGGGGAGGATTACCGGATCATCGACCTGGAATGCCTGTCCTACAGCAATCCGATGTTGGAGCTGTTTGAGCTGGCTCTATGCTGGTCGGGATATGAGGAATGTCAGATCGATTTCCGGCGTTTCCAGGCCTTTTTGCAGGGGTACGCGAATGCCGGAGGAGAGCTGCCCGCAGACTGGGAAACGCTGTATGACTGCAATAACGGGAGGCTGGAATGGCTGGAATATAATCTGAAGCGTGTCCTGGGCATTGACTGCGGGGATGATGAAAAACAGCTGGGAATCGAACAAACGGAGGAAACCATACGGCATATTATTTATTATGCGAAAATGCGTGAGCAGATACTGGAGAATTCTATAATTATGTAATTATGAATCATTGTGGTTTGGTCTTGGTTATACTGAAATATTCAAATTGCCCTTTGCTTATTCAACAAATGTTCTTTGCTTATTTAGCAAAATGCGCTTGAATAAGCAAAATCTCTTTGCTTAATTATTGTAAAGAAGGCCAGAATTTTCCTTTCTATTTTCATTGACGGAAGGGCATACTTTGAATATAATTAAAGTACAAATATAAGTACAAAAAAACGTACAAATATTATTTAGAAAGAAGGTCAAAATCATGTTAGCCGTAAAATCCGCTAATATCCGTGACAACTTCAAAGAGTGGTGCGACAGGATCAGCATGGGGGAAACGGTTGTGATATCAAGACCGCAGAATAAAAATATTTATATGATCTCCGAAAGTGAATATAACGAGCTTACAAGGGCGAAGCGGAACGCTGATTACCTGGAAAAATTACAGCGAGGTATCGTTGCCCTCAACGCCGGTAAAGGCGTGGAACATGAAATAATCGAGGACTGATAGAGGACAGGTAAATGAAAAAAATCTGGTTCGATGAAGCCTGGGAAGAATATATGAGGATTGAGGAAAAGGGAGACTGTTATGACGGCAGCTCCCTTTTTCTGGAAATAAGATTCGCACAAGATGGGAAAGACCATGTCCATATTTGAAAACTTCGAGGCCTATTTGGGAACGGCCATAACGATGTCGCTGCCGCCGCAGACGATGGCATATCGTGAGCGGCTATTATGACCAATACGATGAAGACGGACGGCTGAGCAGGACCCGGCACGGTCAACTGGAGTATTGTATCACGATGACCTATATCCACCGGTATGCGGCCAAAGGGTCCAGGCTCCTTGAGGTTGGTGCCGGGGCCGGCAGATACTCCGTTGCCCTTGCAAAAGGGTAGCAGGACAGGAAGAGAACTTTACGGATGACTATAAGGTGAGGCATTTTAAGGAACAGCTCTTTACCGGTTATGATGTGACGGAGTTTGAAGGACTGTTTCAAAAGAAACCGGTCGATTGGCTTACCACAGCGGGTGTGGACGGTCTGCTGGAGCCCATTGAAAAACGACCGGATTTTTCCCTTTTCGATGAAGATTTCAGGGCGCTGGCGGAATGGTGTCTGGCTTTTTCCGAAAAGCGGGAACTGTTGGGACATACCAATCACCTTTTGTATATCTGTCGGAAGCGGTCAGCCGATTGATGAGGGCTGACAGGAGGTATCATGAAACACAAACGACTCAACAGGGACGGCTGGGGATTTCAGCATTATCCTTATTATCAGATGCGGATCGACGAGGAGATCTTTCACGGTCTGGTCTGCCTGATCCGGCTGACGGACGGGGAAGAGAGTTACTGGGAGATGCCGAAGGCGGGAAGGATTCAGGGGACCGGCGCGGGGATGACTTGGTTGGAGCTGGTGCCGGATCATGCCAACAGAGTGATCACGGTAAGTTATTTCCCGGACGGCACGCACGATACGGCGCGGATCCATTATCCTGCTCCGGCCAGCACGGCATATCAGCCCTCCGTCTGGTATGTGGATGTGACGGACGGGATCGAATACGATGAGAATGGGATCGCGGTATATATCGACAAGTATCTGGACGTGATCTTTACTCCAGAGGGGGACGTCAAGGTGGACGATCGGGATGAACTGGATGCGGCCTACGCTTCCGGGGACATCTCACGTGAGCAGTATGAGGCAGCCCTGCTGGAGGGAGAGCGGATTCTGCAGGAATTGTGCGCCGATATCCCGAAAACAGAGCGGTGGTGCGCGCAGATCAGACAGATCGCGGAGGACAGGATCGCCGCCGAGGCGGTGCGGGCAAATACGCGGAGGAGGGAAAACTGATGAGATATGAGACGCAGATCAACGGGATCAAAGGCAGTGTATATTTCAGCGAGGAAAATATTTCGAAACTGTTTCTTCCGCTGCTTCGGAGGCTTTCACGGCTGAAGGAGAAGAAGGGCAGGCGGGTCCTGCTATTCCTGGCGGCGCCTCCCGGGGCGGGAAAGAGCACGCTTTTGAGCTTCCTTCAACACCTGGCGGAGAAAAACGGGGACTGTGCACCGCTTACCGCCATCGGCATGGACGGGTTTCACCGCTGTCAGGAGTATCTTCTGACCCACATGACGGTCCGAGACGGGAAAGCGATCCCCATGGTGAAGGTGAAAGGCGCGCCGGAGACCTTCGATCTGGAACGCCTGAAAGAGCGGGTCAGGCGTGTGGCGGCGGGAGAGGTATGCGGCTGGCCGGAATATGACCGCCTGCTTCACAACCCGCGGGAGGATGCGGTCAGGATCGAAGGAGATCTGGTCCTCTTAGAGGGCAATTATCTGCTTCTGGACCGGCCGGGCTGGCGGGACCTGAAGGCTTATGCGGATTATACGGTCAGACTGGAAGCGGATGAGGATTTCCTGCGCAGACGCCTGATCGACCGGAGGATCCGGACCGGCGTGGATCCGGCGGAAGCTGCCCGTTTCGTCGATTACAGCGATATGGCGAATGTGCGGATCTGTCTGCGGGAGTCGGCGGAGGCGGATCTCACATGGCGGGTGGATGAGAGCGGCTTTTCCTGCGCGGAAGGGAACGGGTGAGCAGCTGCCTGAATCTTACAGAAGCCCGAAATACCGGTCATGAGCTTTCTGGTATTCCCGGCTGAACGCTTCGTTCCGCTCGGAATGCAGTCTGGAAATGTAATCGTGGACTTCGTGCTGCAGCTCCGGGGTCGCTCTGGCAATGGCGGCTGCGCCGATGTTGCAGACGAGTGCGCCGAAAATGCTTTCCTCCCTCTTGGAAAAAACACATGTTCGTGGTATGCTATAGATGCGGGTATTTGAAAAAATGAGGGATTCATTTGAAAACGCTTCCTGCGTTTGACGTGGCGGGAATGTCTGCGGTGCCCGTTCTGGAGGATTCGTTAAAAGGAGCAACAGGGATATGGAACGGGACGGACATATTTATGCGGCGATCGATCTGAAATCCTTTTACGCTTCCGTGGAGTGCGTGGAGCGGGGCCTGGATCCGCTGACCACCAATCTGGTGGTGGCCGATGAAAGCCGTACGGAGAAAACCATCTGTCTGGCGGTGTCCCCTTCGCTGAAGGCATACGGAATTCCGGGGCGGGCCAGGCTGTTTGAGGTGGTACAGCGGATAAAAGAAGTAAACGCCGGGAGGAGCGTTCATGCGCCGGGCGGCCGATTCGAGGGGGAATCCTATGACGATACGGTGCTGAAGGGCGCGCCGCAGATGGCGGTTTCCTATCTGGTGGCGAAGCCCAGAATGGCCCTGTATATGCAGTACAGCACGCGGATCTATCAGATCTATCTGCAGTACGTCGCGCCGGAGGACATTCATGTCTATTCCATCGACGAAGTGTTTCTGGATATCACCCAGTATTTGGCGGTGAACAGGGTCGGACCGCGGGAATACACCAAGCGGATCATGCGCCGTATTCTGAAAGAAACGGGGATCACCGCGACAGCCGGAATCGGGAGCAATCTGTATCTGTGCAAGATTGCCATGGACATTGGGGCCAAGCATGTGCTGCCGGACGAGGACGGCGTGCGGATTGCGGAGATGGATGAGATCTCTTATCGCCGCCTGCTCTGGGGGCACCGGCCGCTTACGGATTTCTGGCGGGTGGGGCCCGGTTATGCCCGGAAGCTGGAGGCCAACGGGCTTTTCACCATGGGCGATATCGCTCGGTGTTCACTGGGAAAACCGGGCGACTATTATAATGAAGAGCTGCTTTATCGGCTCTTCGGTGTCAACGCCGGACTCCTGATCGATCACGCCTGGGGCTGGGAGCCCTGCACCATTGCGGATGTGAAGGCTTATCGGCCGGAATCCAACAGCTTGGGATCAGGACAGGTGCTGCAGCATCCGTATACTTTTGAAAAGGCAAGGCTGGTAGTCCGGGAAATGACGGATTCCCTGGTGCTGGAACTGGTGGAGAAGGGATTGGTGACGGATCAGCTGGTGCTGACCGTGGGCTATGACCGGGAAAATTTGGACAATCCCGAAATCCGGAAAAGCTACCAGGGGCCTGTGACCGTGGACCGATATGGCCGCAGGATTCCGAAGCATGCGCACGGTTCCGTCAAGTTGGAGCGTGCTACTTCTTCCACTCGGCAGATCATGGATGCGGTGACCGCATTGTACGACCGGGTCGTGTCGCCGGCCCTTCTGGTGCGCCGGTTGAACGTCACCGCCTGTCATGTAACGGCGGAAAGTGAAACCGCCCGGGAAGAACGCTGGGAACAGATGGATTTATTCACGGATTATGCGGCGCTGGAGCGGCAGAAGGAGGAAGAGGAAGCGGCGCTGGAACGGGAGAAGCGGATGCAGAAGGCCGTGTTGGATATCCGAAAGAAGTTTGGGAAGAACGCGATCCTGCGCGGCATGAATTTAGAGGAGGGCGCGACAGCCAGGGAGCGCAACGGTCAGATCGGCGGGCACAAAGCGTGAGGAGGAATCGGGAAATGGAGGGCGAAACGCGTGCATGCGGCGTGACGCATACAGAAGAGATAGAGCGCACAGGCAGAGCAGCGCATACAGAAGAGATAGAGCGCATAGGCGGAGCAGCGCGTGCAAAGAGAGGAGAACGTGCGGACGGAGGAATGCGCCTGCACGGGGGAACGATGGGTCCCAACGGCGGTGCGCGCACAGGTGGCGGCCGGGAAGAAGCAAAAAAGCGGCTGACAGGCGGCCGATATGAGGATATCCTGTATCTGCCGCATCCGGTTTCCGCCGCACACCCTCCCATGCCCGCAGAGGAGCGTGCCGCTCAGTTTTCTCCCTTTGCTGCGCTGACAGGCTATGAAGATGCCATTGAAGAGACGGAGCGCATGACGCAGGAGCGGCTGGAACTGACAGAGGATGAAAAAGCGGCGCTGGATGAAAAGCTGCGCGCGCTTTTGGCGGACGCCGGGCGCTGCCCGCAGGTGGAGATCACTCTGTTTTTGCCGGATACAAGGAAGGCGGGCGGCGCGTATGCAACGTACACGGGTTCGATCAAAAAAGTGGACATGACGGAACGCCTGATCCATCTGGAGGATGGGCGGACGGTTCCTATGGACGAGATCGTGGAGATAGAAGCGCTGCCGTGAGGATGATGAGCGATATGTGTAGGAATAAAGCACAGATGACAGAGGGAAAAATGAACAGACAGGAAATGCGCGAGGCGTTTTTACACCCCGCAGATGAATTCAGTCCCCTGCCGTTCTGGTTCTGGAACGACCGCCTGGATGAGCAGGAGATTGCCAGACAGATTCGGGATTTTTACGCGAAGGGAGTGAAAGGCTTCTGCATCCATCCGAGAAAGGGGATTCCGAAGACGATTCCGTATTTATCGGATTTGTATATGCACTATGTGAAATATGCGGTGGAATGTGCCGGGGCGCTTTCCATGAAAGTGGTGCTCTACGATGAGGCGATGTATCCTTCCGGTTCTGCCCACGGCATGGTGGTGCAAAGCGATCCGTCGTTTGCCTCCCGCTGCCTGCGGATGGAGGAAGTCGGCTGGAAGGCCGGAAGGCCGATCCTTCCTGCCGTCGGAAAAGGGGAGAAGGTGATTTCGGCCGCGGCGGTGCGGTTTCGGGACAAAACCGGGAGAAATGATCGAAAGGCCGTCGCGGAGCAGGCCGTCGGGCTGCCGCTTTTGGAGGGTGGGAGCGGGTTCGCGCCGGAAGCGAAGGCGGTTTTGACATCCCTGTTTCCGGTATCCGGGGCGGAGAACACTGCTCCGGACAGCGGCTGGCATGTATACGGTTTTATCGAAGGGTTTTCCGGCGGCACGATCCGGGGCGTCCACGAAGAGGAGGACGACGGAGAGCCCTGTGCGCCGCCCTCTGCGGATCTGCTCAATCCGGCGGCGGTGGATGTGTTCATCCGTTTTACCCATGAACGGTATTATGAGGTGCTGCATGAACATTTCGGCAAAACGGTCATCGCCATGTTTACCGATGAGCCGGATGTGCTGGGTCGGAATCACAGGCCGGATGCCGTGCCATGGACAGACGGATTTCTGTCTGATTATATACAAAACGGCGGCTGCGAGGCCGATTTGCCCGGATTGTGGCTGGACTATGGCGCGCGGACGGCGGCGGTGCGCAGGACCTTCCGCCGTGCGGTGAACCGCCGGATGGAGCGCGTTTATTACGGAAAGCTTTCCGATTGGTGTGCGGACCATGGGATCGCGCTGACAGGTCATCCGCAGAAAAGTCAGGACATCGGCATGCTGAACCGTTTTCAGATCCCGGGGCAGGATCTGGTATGGCGCATGGTGGCCCCGGAGAACGAAAAAGGACTTCTGGGAGAGGATGCGCCGCTGGCGAAATGCGCCTCCGATACGGCCAGACACCGCGGGATCCGGCGCAATGCCAACGAATGTTTTGGCTGCTGCGGTCCGGACGGCGTCCAGTGGGCGCTTTCCATGGATGATATGAAATGGTACATGGACTGGATGTTTGTGCGGGGGACAAACCTGCTTTATCCGCATGCGTTCTATTATT
>CANQTI010000088.1 GCA_947626725.1 uncultured Eisenbergiella sp. | reverse complement strand
ATCGATCACGTTGTCCTTGCCGCAGAATACGCAGACTTTCTTTCTTCTGCGCACGCCGCCTCTCCGCTTTGCGGGAGCATCCGGTCTCTCGGATTTATTGAATGCCATGGTGGTTTACCTCCTTGTCTGAATTTTGCGCGATACTTCGCGTTTTTACGGGAAACTTCTCAATTCGCTTCGCGAATCGAGAAGCAGCGCGACATTGCGAAGCAATGTCGCTTAGTTGAAGGGCAGTTCTTCGTCGATGCCGTCAGGGATGTTCATGAAACCATCCGCCGCGGCCGAAGGCTGCTGGTTCGCAGCTCCGCCGGCATAACTGCCGCTGCCGTTGTATCCGCCGTTGTTATAACCCCCATTGTTATAACCGCTGCCGCCGGGATTGCCGCCGCCGCTCGCATTCTTGCTCTCAGCGAACTCCTGATCCTCCACAACAACATCCGTCGTATACACTTTAACACCGTCCCTATTGGTATAGCTGCCGGTCTGAATACGGCCGGTCAAAGCGATCTTCGTCCCCTTGTGAAGATAGCGCTCCGCGAACTCAGCCTGCCTGCCAAAAGCAACACAGCCGATGAAATCAGCGGAGTTCTCCTCTCCGTTCCGATTGAATCTGCGGTCTACAGCCAACGTATATCTGGCGATCGCCGTCGGATTCTCTCCTTGAGAATAACGCACTTCGGGATCACGGGTCAGACGGCCCATAAGAATTACTTTGTTCATACCTTCTCACTTTCCGGGGATGTCCCACCGACGTGGGCCGGAACATCCGCCTCTTACTTCTCGTCAGCTCTGACGACTAAGTATCTGAGTACGTTGTCCATGATACGAACACGGCTTTCAATCTCTGCAGGCGCAGTAGGTTCCGCGTCGAACTGGATGAAATAGTAGAAGCCTTCTCTCATCTTCTGAATCTCGTAAGCGAGACGCTTCTTGCCCCAGTCGTCCACATTGGTGATCGTGCCGCCGAATCTTTCGATCAGGGCCTTGCACCGATCTACGACTGCCGCTCTCTCTTCATCCTCGATTTTCGCACTGACAACGACGGCTAATTCGTACTTGTTCATGCAAATTACCTCCTTTTGGTCTCTGGCCCCTTTTCTCTGAAAGGAGCAAGGAATATATATCACGGGAAAATATGATATCATAAGAATCCCGAATTTTCAAGCATTTCTTTTGATTCCACGCACATTTTTTTCAACAATACGGCGGGCAATCATGATCTGGTGGCCACAGCCCGCGCACCTGAGCCGAAAGTCCGCGCCGATGCGCAGCACCTCCCATTCCCTGCTGCCGCAGGGATGCTGTTTTTTCAGTGTGATCATATCTCCGACCTGTATGTCCATGAGAAACCTCCCCTCATGTTTATTCTCCATGACGCGAGCTGTCCGCCCCGCTTCCTTCCTCCGCAGAGAGCAGCGCCTGATACACGTCCCGCCTGCTCAGCCCCCGGTCCTTCGCTGCCTGCTTCATGGCCGATTTTCGGTCCATTCCCTGTCCCTCATACAGACGAACGTGCGCCTCCAGCGGCAGCTCCTCCCACGCGGCCCGGGCCTCTTGGGTCTTTTCCGCACGGCTTTTTCCCTCCACCACCAGAACGTACTCCCCTCTCGGCTCGTTCGTCTCATAAAAAAGAATTGCTGCCTCCAGCGTGGTGGGCGTGACGCTCTCGAATTTTTTCGTCAGCTCCCGGCAGACCGTCACCCGCCGGTCCCCCAGGGCGTCCCGCAGCTCGCCCAGCGTGCGTTTCAAATGATGCGGCGCCTCATAAAAAATCATCGTCCGCGTTTCCCGTGCGCATTCCTCCAACACCTCTGTCTTTTCCTTTTTCTCCGCGGGCAAAAACCCCTCAAAGCAGAACCGGCGGGTGGAAAGCCCGGAAAGCGTCAGCGCGGTGATGCAGGCCGCCGGTCCCGGCAGACTGGTGACCGTGATGCCCGCCTCCTGGCAGAAGCGCACCAGCACCTCTCCCGGATCGGAGATCGCCGGCGTTCCCGCGTCGGTGATCAGCGCCACATTTTTTCCGCTCCGCAGCTGCCCCACCAGCGCATGGGCCTTTTCCACTTTGTTGTATTCGTGGTAGCTGGTCATCGGCGTATGGATGTCAAAATGATTCAGCAGCCGGATGCTGTTCCGGGTATCCTCCGCAGCGATCACGTCCGCGCTTCGCAGCGTTTCGACCACCCGGGGCGTCATATCCCCCAGATTCCCAATAGGTGTGGCACACAGATACAAAGTCCCTGCCATTCCGATCTCTCCTGTCATAACCGTGGGAATCCGGGTTCGCTCGGGAAGGTCAGGGCAGGGGCGCGCATGACAGACACGCTCCCGCTTCGTGAAAAACGCAGCGGATTCTAAGCTCAGTTTCGCCTTGACAGGCTCACTTCGCTAAGAACCGGCGTTTTTCAAGAGTCTGTCACGTCGCTGTCCCTGCCCTGACCTTCCCGACCGGACCTGGATTCCCGGCCTTTACTCCTGCGTTTCCGGGAGCAGCCCGCCCTCCGTATAGCGGTTCGAGGCGTTCCAGAGGATCCACTCCTCATAGCCGGCGTCGTACACCGCCTGGATCTGGGCCCGGATCTGCTCCGGCCCGTACTTAATATGCCCTTTCACCCAAGTTGCCGTGAAATCCTGCAGCCAGGGACGCACGCTGGCCCGCACGGTGTCCATCGGGGACAGAGCGGCGATCTGTGCCGCGCTCCGAATGGCCGGGGCCGCGGGCACACTGTTCTCCGGAACCGTTCCAGCTCCTGAGGTCTCGTCTCCTTCAGAAATCTTCCCCGCGGCCGAATTCGCTTCTTCCGCGGAAACCACTCCTTCTATTGAATTCACCCCATCTCCTGCAGCCGCTCCTCCGGTCGAATCCGCTTTGCCTCCTGCGGCCGATCCCGTTCCGCTTCCTGCAGGGTCATTTCCGCTCTTCTGCTTCGGATCAATCCCTGCCATCACCATTCGGGACGCCTGCATGGCCGCCAGCACCGTATCATAGGGCTGCGCGTCCGGAATCGGAATATTATAATTATAAGGGCCGTAATGGGACGGATACACCATGGGGCTCAGATAATCCAGGTGTGCCGCCAGGTTCACATAATTCTGTCCCACAATCTGCTGATCGGTCCGGCTGTCGATCACGACGCCATACACGTCGGCGGAAACTGCGGCCCCCATTTGATGCAGTGCATCCGACGCATAGGCAACAAAGGCCTCGATAGCTTCCTCCCGGGAACGCAGCGCTGCTTTCGGGCCGAAATCCACCTGCTTCATGCCGCTGTCCGTAGAAAAGCGAACGTAATCAAACTGGATCTCATCAAAACCCATCACCACCGCCCCCTGCGCCACCTGCAGGAGATATGCCCATACCTGCTCCTCATACGGATTCACCCAGGCCAATCCGGATTTATCCCGGAAAATAGTCCCGTCCGCATTATGCAGACTCCACTCCGGCTTCGCCTCAGCCAGAACCGGATCTTTGAATGCAACAATCCTGGCAATCAGATAAATTCCTTTTTCCTTACACTTCCGGATCAGCTCCAGCATATCCTTCACGTAACGGCGCACGGACCCCACTTCGGATACCAGCGGCGCATCCATATCGCACACCACATAGCCTTCATCGTTTTTCACATCGATGACCAGCGCATTCAACTCCGTGCGGTCCACCAGGTCAATCAGATTATCCATATTGGCAGTTCCGGCCATGGCCCCCGTGACATAAATACCTTTGACCTTCGGCCGTCCCGCACGGAACGCCTGTCCCTGCGCCAGCAGACTGTCCTGCGCGCCCAACATCTGCATGACCTCGGACGATCTGTTTGCTGTCCCCACAGTCTCCCCATTTCCGGGCAGACCGCCGTTCAACGTTCCGGTTGCTCCCTTTGCAGGATCCGAGCCCTGCGCCTTCACCCCGTTCTCTCCGTCCGGGGCTCCGGCCGTTTCCGTTCCGCCGGTCACTTTCTGACCGCCCAGGGTTCCTTCCGCATCCGCTTCCCCAGACACCTTCTGACCGCCCACGGTTTTTTCCGCATCCGCTTCCCCAGACACCTTCTGACCGCCCACAGTTTCTTCCGCGTCCGCTTTCCCAGACACCTTCTGACTGCCCGCGGCCCCTTCCGCATTTTCTTCCCCGGACATCGTCTGGCCGTCCGCAGTCCCTTTTCCGTCTGCTTCCTCGGCTGCCTCTGTTCCGCCGCCGTCTTCCGGTCCGCGATCCGTACCGGAACCGCCGTCCGACTCTGCCCATACAGCAAACACAGCTTCTTTCTCATTCACAGCCAACCAGAGACCGCCAGCAGCGACCATCAGCGCAGCCGCAATCAGACAGACCAGCGCGGTCACCCGATATCCGTCCCGGTTCTTTCTTCTTCTTTTCCATTCCCTGCGTTTGTTCCCCATGTTCTTCCTCCGCCGTCGGGACGCGCCCGCCTGCAGGCCGCGGGACTCGTCTCCCGCGGTCCTTTTTTCGCGGACTCCATTTTCCGCGGCTCCCATTCTCTGCAGCCTTTATTCTTTGTTGGTTACATTCTCCGCAGATCTCGTTCCCGCGCCGCTCTCCCGACAGCCGTATTTTCACCCCATGCGTTCTGTCCCGCATGGCAATCGATCAAAAACCGTACTTTACCCGGATCTCCTGTGTATACATGCCCGGTCTCTCCTGAATGATCAAAGGCCTTTCTACCGAAAGCCTGGGCCTGCCGCCCCGCACTGCCTTCAGCAGCACCAGATTGGGCTCCCGATCCGCGTAAGGATAGACGAGCCGCATGCGTTTCGGCTCCAGCTTATGCTCTGCCAGCGTCACCATGATCTCCGCGAGCCGAAACGGCCGATGCACCAGATAAAGAGCACCGCCCGGACGAAGCAGCTTCTCCGCCTGTTCTGCCACATCCGCGAAAGTGCACAGAATCTCATGCCGGGCAACAGCCTTCGGTTCTTCCGGATTGCGGATCCCATGTTTTCCGATCATATAAGGAGGATTGCATGTCACAACGTCAAAAGAAGCAGCCGGAAAAAGCCCCCCTGCTTCTCTGATATCTCCGCACACGATAGAAATTTTATCCTCCAGCCTGTTGAGCGCCACGCTCCGCCTCGCCATATCCGCGCACTCCGGCAGGATCTCCAGGCCAGTCAGATCCTTCGCCCTCGTCCGGGCCTCCAGCAGAATCGGTATGACACCGCTCCCTGTCCCAAGATCCAAAATCTTCTCATCCGACCTGATTTCATCCGCCGCGAATCCGGACAGCAGCACCGCATCCATGCCGAAACAAAAACCGGACGGATTCTGAATGATCCGATAGCCGCCCCGCTCCAGATCGTCCAGGCGTTCGCCGGGACGCAGAAAACAGGACGTCCCGCATTCCCCCGGCCGCAGGAAAGACGAATCTCCGCGCCCGTCCGGGCTCAGGAAAGAAAGCTTCTCCCGTTCAGTCATTCAGCTTCGACTTTCCTCCCTTTTTCTCTTCCCGCTCCAGCTTCTCCAGTTCCTTCAGCTCCTTTTCGTCCGCGGCATCATTCCTGCGGCCGCGGCCGTGTCTCTTTTTGAATTTCAGGCGCTCCACGGGGTATTCGTGAATCTCCTTTTCATCATTCACATCCACGACCACCTTCACCAGCTGGCGCAGCACGTTGACGCTGGACACCTCGCCCTTGAGCCCGTCGTCCGTAGTCACGAAATCACCCGGATTGGGCAGACGCCGATTCAGTTCCTCGTAAGTCTCCTGCTCATGCTTTAAACAGCACATCAGCCTGCCGCAGACACCGGAGATCTTAGTAGGATTTAGAGAAAGGTTCTGTTCCTTCGCCATCTTGATGGAAACCGGGATGAACTCGGACAGGTGGCTGTGACAGCAGAGCACTCTTCCGCAGATACCCACACCGCCCAGGATCTTCGTCTCATCCCGCACGCCAATCTGACGCAACTCGATCCTGGTCTTGAATACACCTGCCAGATCCTTCACCAACTCCCGGAAATCGATACGACCGTCCGCCGTGAAATAAAACAGCACTTTATTGTTGTCAAATGTGTATTCCGCGTCGATGAGCTTCATGTCCAGCCCGTGTTTTTCGATCTTTTCCAGACAGATGCGGAATGCTTCTCTTTCCTTTATCTTATTGCCCGCTTCCTGCTCGTCGTCCCGCTGCGTCGCGAGCCGGAGCACCGGCTTTAAGGGCTGTACCACCTTGCTTTCATCCACGTCCCTGGGTTCTCCCACCACGGTGCCGTATTCCACGCCGCGGGCCGTCTCCACGATGACATGGTCATTTCTTTTTACCTGAAAATTCAACGGATCAAAATAGTAGACCTTGCCCGCCGTCCTGAACCGCACTCCGATTATTCTTACCATCTATAAACCTCCGTCAGTTTTCCTGGACCGTCAGGAGAAGAAGCTGCATTGTCAGATCAAAGCTGACGTTCGCGGCCAACCTCGACTTCGCCTTCTCCAACGCCTCCAGTATGGTTTCGATCCCCTCATAAGAGCTTCTGTCAGCCACTTTCTTAATATACTGTATTTCCCCTCTGAAAATCAAGTGGTTTGCATCATTCGTGGCTTTAAACATCAGCACATCCCGATACCAGATGGAAAGGATATCCAGATAGTCCGACACATCAAACTGATATTCCGTAATCTTTTTGATGGCGGCTATAATCTCCGAAAGCTCCATCTCATGAATGTATTTCAAAAGCGTCACCGCTTCTTCCTTCACCCTGTCGAATTCCTCACTGGACGCCAGCAGCTTGGCGCGCCCCACATTGCCCCTGGCAAAGGCGGTGCACACTTCGGCCTTGTAATCCGGAACATGCAGCGTCTCCATCAGGTATTTTTTCACCAGCGCGTCCGGAACCGGCTTCATATCCAGCCGCACGCAGCGGCTTAACACAGTAGGCAGAAGGGAATCCGCGCTGTCGGTCAGGATCAGGATCACCGCGTATTCCGGGGGCTCCTCCAGTGTCTTTAAGAGGGCGTTCTGCGCCTGCACCGTCATCTTTTCGCCCTCGGCGATGATGTATATCTTGTAAGGCCCCTGATATGGCCTGATGGCGATATCATTATTGATCTTCAGGCGGATATCCTCTACGCTGATGGTGTTTGGCTTCTCATGCACCAGCCGAATGATGTCGGGATGGTTCATGGACAGCGCCTGCCTGCAGGAATGACACTCCTGACACGGCTCGTCTCCTCCCTTTTCGCACTGCAGCGCCATGGCGAAGGTCCTGGCGATGAATTCCTTTCCGGAATTGCGCTCTCCGCTGATGACATACGCATGGGAGATCTTATGCTGCCGCAGAGCCGTCTGCAGATGCTCCCGTATCTGTTCCTGTCCGATGATGTCCGTAAACTTCGCCATAGCTTTTCTCTCCCTCAAAAAACCTTCCTCATAAGTATTGCCGGATATACTGTCTGATCCGGTCCAGACAGGCGTCCAGATCGTCGTTGACAAACCGCACGCCGATCCCGGCGGCCCGTATGTTTTCCTCCGAAAAATCCTTCGCGTCCGACAGGAAGCGGCGGCACATTTCCTCATAGCGGGGCTTTTCCATCGCTCTCTCCCGCTCCAGGGCCCTCTGCAGCCTCGCGCCGTCCTCCAGCTCTATCAGAACCGGCACCAGCGCCTCTTCGCCGAGATAACGCCGCATCGCCCGATAGGACTCCAGCGTGCCCACCATCAGATATGAACAGTTTACCAGATCCAGCTGCCCGTCATCTACCGTAAAATAATTCCAGATCCCGTGTACGGTGTGATAGGAACGCAGCTCGATCAGCTTTCCGGACCTTCGTACGGCTTCCAGTCCCGCCTCGTCCGTGAAAAAATAATCCGCGCCGTCTTTCTCGCCGCTGCGCATGGGCCTCGTCGTATACGGCACCAGCGTACGCAGCCCCAGCCCGGCATCCTCCGCCAGCC
>CANQTI010000087.1 GCA_947626725.1 uncultured Eisenbergiella sp. | reverse complement strand
GTATTGGCCCCGATAAACTCCACACCATCGATCTGTTCCGTGATCATTCTATTTACAGCGTTATTTCCCGCGCCGCCTACACCGATTACAATGATCTTGGCTGCGGATTCCGCATCATTGACTTTAATTTCCAGCAAGGGTGTTTCCTCCTTTAACTCATCACTACCTTATTTATCATATAATCATTTTCTCAAATACGCAACCTCTTTTTTTAAAAAAATGTTCATAATTTCATTGTTTTTTCACCGTCCGCACAGTCAGGAGCCGACAGGGTTCCCGCACAGACATGGCTCCGGATTCCGACCAGCCGCACGTCATTGGTGCGCCTCCTCTTTCTGCGCTGCCAGCCACTCCAGCATACACTGGCGCACCAGCGTCAGCGCAGCGCTCACCGCAGACTCCCGAACGATGGAACGGTTCCCATCGAATCGGTATTCCCGAACCGTCACATGCTTTTGTACGCTGCAGCCGATATAGACCAGCCCCACCGGTTTTTCTGCCGTACCGCCGCCGGGTCCCGCGATCCCTGTAATGGAAACCGCCACCTCCGTTTTCGCTGTATCGGCCGCACCCTGCGCCATCTCCAGAGCTGTCTCCTGACTCACCGCCCCAAAACGCTGCAGCGTTTCCTTTTTCACACCGAGAAATTTCCGTTTCGCCTTATTGGAATACGTGATGAAACCGCCCTTATATACTTCCGACACCCCGGCCACCGCTGTCATGCGCGCGCCGAGCATGCCGCCCGTACAGGATTCCGCCGTGGAAAGTTTCCAGCCATTTTCTTTCAAAAGACCGGTTACCGCCTCTTCCAGCGTCACATCGGGATCCGTGGTATAGACCCGGTCACCGAACTTCTCCACCAACGCCTCCACCACGGGTGCCGCCATGCCGGCCGCTTCTGCTTTATCCCGTGCCCGGGCCGTTACCCGCAGATGTACTTCGCCGATCTTGGCGTAAGGGGCCACCGTCGGATTGGATTGCCCTTCGATCAGTTCCTGCACCATGGAGGCCACCTTGCTTTCCCCCATGCCGCAGATCTTCACCGTCCGTGAATAGAGAATCCCCGCGCCCTGCCGTTCCAAATAAGGCCGGACGCTTTTCTCGAACATGGGGCACAGCTCTCCCGGAGGTCCGGGAAGCAGGACGACAGTCTTTTTGTCCCTGCACATGATCAGGCCCGGCGCCGTCCCGTTTTCGTTGTCCAGCACCAGGGCTCCCTGCGGCACCAGCGCCTGTTTTTTGTTGTTCTCCGTCATTTCCAGCCCGCGGCTCTCAAAAATATGTACGATACGCTCCAGACTGTGTTCATCCATAACCAACGGCATGCCCATCAGCGCCGCGGCCGTTTCCTTCGTCAGATCGTCGGCCGTGGGCCCCAGTCCGCCGGAGAGGATTACAATATCTGATCTCTCCAACGCTTGCGCGAGCACGGCGCGCAGCCTCTGCGCATTATCGCCCACCACGCTCTGATAAAAGCAGGACAGGCCCAGCGCAGCGCACTGTCTGGAAAGATATGCGGCGTTGGTATTCACGATATCCCCCAGCAGAAGCTCCGTTCCCACAGAAATCAGCTCCACAACCGGCATATTTTCCTTTTCCTGCGTTTTCCGACCGGTCATGCCAAAAACGCTTTTCCACCGTTCTTTCATCTGTCCTCAATGCTGTTCGGCCAGCACATCCCTGTTTTTTACAATATAATCAACGAGTGACACAACCGTCAGAACAACCGCAATCCACATCACGATCTGCGTCAGCAGCCAGAGCGGCGCAAGGTCTGCAATCATCAGACAAATCATGATCATCTGGAAGGTCGTTTTGAATTTCCCCCAGTAGCTCGCCGCGATCACTCTCCCATTGTCCGAAGCGATCAGCCGGAAGCCGCTGATGATGAACTCTCTGCTGATAATGATGACCGCGATCCAGGCGGCCAGTTTTCCCGTCCCGACCAAACAGATCAGCGCGGCACATACCAGCAGTTTATCCGCCAGGGGATCCATAAACTTTCCAAAATCCGTGATCAAATGATATTTGCGCGCGATATGACCGTCCAGCAGATCGGTCAGGCTGGCGATGATGAAAATGGCGAGGGCAATCCACTTTGAGGCTCCCTGCACAGGATCCGCCAGCATAAAGACTACAAAGAAAGGAATCATGATCACCCTTGCGGTGGTGAGTTTATTCGGTAAATTCATCTTCTAATTCTCCTGTCAAATCGTATTCGTGAGAGCCGGTGATCCTGACCTGCACAAAATCGCCCGTGTTCAGCTCCCGTCCGCTGTCAAAAAACAGATAGCCGTCCACCTCCGGCGCATCCCGCCAGGTCCTGGCGACATAGACGTTTTCCTCTGCCAGTTTTCCTTCCACCATAGCGGTCACCGTCCTGCCTGCCATGGCCGACTCTTTTTCAAAGGCGATCTCCTGCTGCAGTTCCATCAGCGCATTCCGCCGGTCTTCCTTCGTTTCCTCCGGTATCTGTCCGGGCATTTCAGCTGCCGGCGTATCCTCTTCCTGCGAATAAGGGAATACCCCCAGCCGGTCGAACTCCATCTCATCCACAAAACGCATCGTCTCTTCAAAATCCGCTTCCGACTCGCCGGGGAATCCCGTGATGAAAGTAGTCCGCAGACAGATATCCGGGATTCTCTCCCGGATTTTCCGGATACGCTCCCGGATCTCCTCCTGTCTGGTGAGCCTCCCCATTTTCTTCAGTATTGCATCCGAGGCATGCTGAATGGGAATATCCAGATAATGACAGACCTTGTGTTCCTCCCGGATCGTTTCGATCAGCTCATCCGTGATCTCCTCCGGATAACAGTAGAGAAGCCGGATCCAAACGATTCCTTCCACCTTCGCCAGGCTCGCAAGCAGCTTTGGCAGCATCTTTTTCCCATAGAGGTCAGTCCCGTAAAGGGTCGTTTCCTGCGCCACCAGGATCAGCTCCTTTACCCCGCCCTCCGCCAGCATCTCCGCCTCTCTGACGAGTGCCTCCATCGGGACGGAACGGTAACGGCCCCGCACCTTCGGGATCACACAGTAGGTACAGCGCTTATTGCACCCCTCTGCGATTTTGAGATAGGCGAAATGCCCTCCCGTGGTCACGCTCCTGGGTACATCATATATGCAGGGACGGTTAATGTCAAAAAGCGCGTTTTGCGCATTCCCCGCCAATACACTCTCCAGCACTTCCACAACCCTGTCAACGGCGGAAGTACCCACCACAGCGTCCACCTCCGGGATCTGTGTCCGGATCTCCTCGCTGTAGCGTTGGGCCAGGCAGCCGCAGACAATCAGCGCCTGCAGACGGCCCTCTGTTCTGTCCCTTGCGAAATCCAATATCGTATTGATGCTTTCCTCCTTGGCGTCCCCAATGAAGCAGCAGCTATTGATGATCACGGCGTCCGCATCCTCTCTATCGTCGGTAAAGCCGTATCCTTTCCGCTCCAGGAGACCGAGCATTCGCTCCGAATCCACCAGGTTCTTGTCGCACCCTAAAGATATGAACAAAATCCGCATCACGCATTTCTCCAGAGGACAGAAAACATACTGGACGCACGGTCCGGTATGTTCCCTCTCCCGCAGGGATACCCCTGCCCCCTGTTTATTCTTCTTCGGTCTCCTCGTCTCCCAGGATCCTGATCTTGCCCTGCCGCAGCTCTTCCACCGCGAGGGACAGCGGTTTTTCCCCGCCCTTCGCACGCACCAGCGGCTCATGTCCCGCGATGATCTGCCTGGCCCGTTTGGAAGTTGCCATCACGATCGAATAACGGCTGTTGACGATCTTCTCCTCTCCGGGCTCCACACCGCTGTTCACCACTTTCATCAAATCAGAATAAGACGGATGTAACATTATACTTCTCCTTTCGCCAGCTTTTTCAGCTCTTCCCGCATTTCTTCTATAAATTCTGCCCTGCAGGCCGGTCGCTGATGCGCCGCCTGAATCAGGGCATGCATCTGTGCCGTGCATTCCTCCAGGTCATCATTGACCACGATATAATCATACTGCTCGATTCCTTCCGCCTCCTGCGCAGCGCGGTGCAGGCGGCGTCCAATCGTCTCCGCGGACTCCGTTCCGCGCATGGCAAGCCGTCTCTTTAATTCCTCCAGAGTGGGCGGCATTACGAACAGCAGCAGCACATCCGGAAACTGTTCCCGAACCTTCAGGGCGCCCTGAATCTCGATCTCCAGAATCACGTCCCTGCCGCGCTCCAACTGCTCCGTCACCCAGGCCTTCGGTGTCCCATAATAATTCCCGCAGTAACAGGCGTATTCCACCAGCCCGCCTGCCTCGATCGTCTTTTCAAAGGTTTCCCGATCCACAAAAAAATAAGAAACGCCCTCTTCCTCATCCGGCCGCATGGGTCTGGTGGTCATAGAAACGGACAGCGCATAGCCGTCGTACGACGACACCAGGCGCTTCATCAGCGTCCCCTTGCCCGCGCCGGAAAACCCGGATACTACCACCAGAATTCCCTTATTCTTCATCCGTTTCCTCCTTTTTTGCCGTTCCAGCTTCCTCCTTTTCCGCAGCGAATGTCCTCTCCTCTCTGGCCTGCTGTGTCCGGGCACAGATCGTTTCGGGCAGCAGCGCAGATAAAATGAGCTGGCTGTTTTCCATCACCAGCACCGCCTTGGTACGGCGCCCCTGCGTGGCATCCACCGCCGTTCCCGCCTCTCTGGCCCGCTGAACCAGCCGCTTGACAGGGGCCGATTCCGGACTTACCACCGCGATGATTTTATCCATATTTACAACATTTCCAAAACCGATATGAATGAACTGGCTCAATGAATCCTCCGCGCAGCGCGAACGCCGCTTTCCTATGCAGCACGGCCTTGCGGCTGACAAGCCGACACAAAGCCGCAAAACGTCCCGCGTCCATTTTCTTTTTCTATTCGATGTTCTGAATCTGCTCCCTTACCTTCTCGATCAGGGTCTTCAGCTCAATTCCCCTGTCCGAAATGACCAGATCCGTGGTCTTGGACAGAATCGTATTCGCCTCCCGGTTCATCTCCTGCGCCACAAAATCCAGCTTGCGCCCGATACCGCCGCCGGCCGTAAGCGCTTGTTCCATAGCCGAGATATGGCTCTTCAACCTGACGATCTCTTCATCCACACACACCTTATCCGCATAAATCGCAACTTCTGTCAGCAGCCGTCCTTCATCCGTCTTCGCATCTCCCAAAAGCTCCTTCACGCGTTCAGTGAGCCTCTGCCGGTACTCCGCTATGATCTGGGGAGACCTCGCTTCAATGAAATCCACATGCTCCCGCATTTCTCCCAGCTTCGCCAGAAGATCCTCCTGCAGCTGGGCCCCTTCCCGCACGCGGGATTCCACGAAACCCTCCGCCGCGCCCCGCAGCGCCTGTTCCAGCGTCTTCCATATCCCTTCCTCGTCGATCTGCGCTTCCTCCATGGAAAAAACCTCCGGGAAACGGGAAAGCACGGACACCCGAATATCCTCCTCCAGTCCGAACTCCTTTGCCATCTGCCGCAGATATTCCAGATATTTTCCGGCCACATCCCGATTATAGCGGATGCTCACGTTCTCCTGCGCCACTTCCTCACAGGTGATGAACAGATCTACCTTGCCCCGCTGGATATAGTCCTTCAGGACGCTCCGGATGGACGCCTCAAAAAAATTCAGACGCTTGGGCATCTTCAAATTCACATCCAGATATCTGTGATTGACGGACTTCATCTCCACCGTAAACCGGCGGTCCGCATCGCTGACCTCACATCTGCCGAATCCTGTCATGCTCTTGATCATCGGTACTCCCATCCGCGCCTGTGCGCTGTGTGCCTGAACTTATCCCGAAAACCTCTCAAAAGGTACAGGCTGCCGCTTCGTATTCGGATGTCTCTTTTGAAAAACAGCGGACAACCGCAAAGCTCCTTTGCGGTTATCCTTCATTATAAAATAAGCCTTTCCTTCCGTCAAGACTTCTGTTATACTAAAACGGCATACAAACCGACACCCGCGGGCGCGCTTCCTGCCGGGCGCATCTCCCGGTGGGCCTGGGTGCCGCCTACGTTCCCTTATCACCCCATCCGGAAAGGAGTCCTCCATGGCCTTTGACGGCATCACCATCGCAAACCTCGTACACGACCTAAAACGCTGCTTAACGGACGGCCGTCTGTCCAAGATCGCCCAGCCGGAGCCGGACGAACTGCTCCTGACGGTCAAAATGAGTCCGGAACGTCAGCGGGAGATGGGCATAAAAGGCGGCCAGATCCGGCTGTGCATTTCCGCCAGCGCCTCTCTGCCGCTGATGTATCTGACCCAGGAAAACAAGCCGGCCCCGCTCACCGCGCCCAGTTTCTGCATGCTGCTGCGCAAACACCTGCAGAACGGCCGCATCGTTTCCGTCTCACAGCCAGGACTGGAGCGAGTCGTGATCCTGGAGATCGAGCATCTGGATGAAATGGGCGACCTGCGCCGCAAAAAGCTGGTGGCCGAGCTCATGGGAAAGCACAGCAACCTCATCTTCTGCGATGAAACAGACACCATCCTGGACAGCATCAAGCACATTTCCTCCATGATGAGCTCCGTTCGGGAAGTACTTCCCGGAAAACACTGGTTCATCCCCAGAACCCAGGAAAAAGCGGATCCGCTCACGCTGGACCGTTCCGCATTTCTGGAGCTGGTTTTTTCCCGTCCTATGGACTGCTTTCGGGCGATCTATACGTCCTGTACCGGCATCTCCCCCACCATCGCCCACGAAATCTGTCATCGCGCGAAAGGCAGTGCGGATCTCTCCACAGCAGCCTGCGGCGAAAAGACAAAAGAGGCCGTCTGGCAGGCCTTTTCCGAAATCATGGATGCGGTGCGGGGCGGAAACTTCACCCCCTGCATTGTCTATGAGAACAACAGCCCGGCCGAATACGCCTCTCTCCTGTTGACCTCCTGGCCCGCCGCAAGCCGCCGGGACTATACGGATATCTCTGCGCTGCTGACAGATTATTATGCGGAAAAAAGCAGGATCACCCGGATCCGTCAGCGTTCCACGGATCTGCGCAAAATCGTTTCCACTGCGCTGGAGCGCTGTGTCCGGAAATATGGCCTGCAGAGAAAGCAAATGCAGGATACACAGGATCGCGATAAATACCGGATCTTCGGCGAACTGCTCAACACCTACGGCTACAGCGCCGCGCCCGGTGCGAAATCCCTGGAGGCCGTCAACTATTATACCGGCGAACCTGTGACGATCCCGCTGGACCCCAGACTCTCCGCGGGAGAAAATGCGAAACGTTACTTTGAAAAATACAACAAACAGAAACGAACCTGGGAGGCCCTTTCCGCCCTGACGCTGGAGGTCAAGGCACAGATCGACCACCTGGAATCCGTTGCCACCGCCCTGGACATTGCACAGAAGGAAGAGGACCTGGCACAGATCCGGGAGGAACTGATCGAAAGCGGCTACATTCGCCGCAAGGCCGGGGCAAAGAAAGTGAAAATCACCAGCAAACCCTTCCACTACCTCAGCAGTGACGGGTTTCACATGTATGTAGGGAAAAATAATCTCCAAAACGAGGAACTGACCTTCAAATTCGCCGCCGGAAACGACTGGTGGTTCCACGCCAAGGACATGCCCGGCTCCCATGTCATCGTAAAAACAGAAGGAAAAACACTGCCGGATTCCACTTTTGAAGAAGCCGCCCGGCTGGCAGCTCACTACTCAAAGGGGCGGGAGCAGGACCGGGTGGAGGTGGACTATGTGGAGAAAAAACAGGTCAAAAAGGTAGCGGGCGCAAAACCCGGCTTCGTCATCTACCACACCAACTATTCCATGCTCATCAGCACGGATATTTCCGAGATCGAACGGCTGGAAGCCTGAACCGCCCCGCCGGACAGCAGACGCCGCAGGCCGTGTCCCAGGGCGGCAGGTACGGACAGGGGG
>CANQTI010000086.1 GCA_947626725.1 uncultured Eisenbergiella sp. | reverse complement strand
GTCCTCCCGAAACATCAACCTCTTCTCCATGAAAATACCTCCGTTCTGATCCTTCGCACGTCCGATTTCAGGGTCGGGCGGCGGGGAGCGCGGAGATGGTGCGGTGCCTTGCCGACGCGCATCATCCGTCCGCAGGCCTTTCCAGCCCGATACCGGCAGGAAATACGGGGAACTCGCTTCGCTCAAACATCCCGTATTTCCTGCCGCGGGCTGAAAAGGCCCGCGGGCGGATCTTCGATGCGCGCCGGCAAAAGCACCGCACCATCTCCGCGCTCCCCGCTGCCCGACCTTGAAATCAGACGTGCGAAAAGCGTGAGACAAGAATAGCATATTTTCCTGGGGCTGTAAATATCCACATTTCCGACCGCGGCGGAGATCGTTTCCGGTCTGTCTGGAAAAAGGGAAGCGGAAGCCGGATGTCTGTTCCTGTCGGCTGTCCGCGTCCTTCGCGGTCCGTCCGGGCACGGCGGCCGTATGCAGGGCGGCTTATGCCGGAATGCGTGAAGATCCGTCTGCAGCGGGGCGGTGTCAGCGCCTGAGGATACGAACTGTCCGAGCGAAGCGAGTTTTCGTATCCTCAGGCGGCTTTGGACACCGACACGGTGCGGACCGGATCTTCCGCATTCCGGCATGGCCCCCGCATACGGCCGCCGTGCCCGGATGGACCGCGAAGGTCGCGGGCGGACGGCAGGAGCAGGCATTTGGCTTCCGCTTCCCTTTTCCCCCGGCGGGGCGGAATGCATTCTTCCGGCGCGGACATGAACATTCCCCCGGCGGTATGGGCGCGCCGGGGCGGGGCGCAAAAGCGTTGACATCCCGTTCCGAAAAGGCTATGATGAGAAAAAATCTTACTGGAAGGGCAAACGCCATGGAAGACATGAAGACAATCTATCAGGTAGGCGGAACGCTGTGCCGGGATTTCACGGGCCAGATCTCCTACACCGTCTGTCTGGATCAGACCTACCGGGAGCTGGATATCGAATTCACCTTCGGCCCCAGACACTTTTCGCCGGGAGACGTGAGCGAAGCGCTCAAAAAGGAACTGCTGGACTACTGCAAAAAGGAATATGGGCTTGCCCCCTCCTCTCCGGAAGAGCTGGAGCACGCGATCTACCACGAGATGAAGACGGAAATCCACACCATCGCCACCCTGAACGGCACGTTTATCGGCGGCATTCACCGGCAGCTGGAGACGCGCCACATGTATTTTTCCCCGGAGGAGGCCACGGAAGGCTGCATCCCCCAGCCCTGCATCGAAGGAGTCCTGCGGGTGACGGTGCTGGCGTTTTCCGTCCTTCTGGACAATACCGCATATACCCTGACCGTTCGCGCACGATAAGCGTCAGATGAGGGAACCAGCCGGAATATACCGGGCCGGTTCCGCTGACCGTGCGCGTGTTAAGCGTCAGATGAGGAGACGATCTTATGTATAAAAGACTGGAGCTACACAATCATACGACGGAATCCGACGCGTCCTTCAACTGCCGGGAGCTGATCGACTTTTTTCTGGCCGATGGCGTGGACGGTTTCGCGCTAACGGATCACAACACCATATCCGGGAATCCCAAAATGCGCAGGATCATCGAGGAAAATCACCTGCCCATCGAATTCATCCCCGGCATGGAATACACCACCTACTATGGGCACATCCTGTGCCTGAACCTGACGGAATATGTACCCTGGGAGGATATCAACCGGCATAAGCCCGAGCTTTTGTTCCGGGCCGCCTCCGCCAAGGGCGCCCTGACGGGCATCGCCCATCCCTATTCCTTCGGCTGGCCTTTTGCCAAAGGCTGCCGCTTTGAAATGGAAATGACGGACTATTCCTGCTGCGATTTCATCGAGATCTTTAACAATCTGGAGCCGCTGCACCAGGTCAATGAGCCTGCCCTGCGCCTCTGGGAAAATCTGGTGTTCTCCGGCCACTGCCTGGCCGCCACCTGCGGGATGGATCTGCACGGCAGCACGCCCCTGGCAGGGCATTACGGCACCTACATTGAGGGAGAAAAGGGCGGCGATATCGCCCGTGAGCTGGAGCATGCCATAAAAAATATGCGCACCTGGGTTTCCCGCGGCGCGCTGCTCCTGGCCGATCCGGAAGACGGCGCGATCCGCTTCGCGGTTCAGCAGACCGGGAAGCCCGGCTATACGCCGCACCCGGAGCAGTACCGCATCGCGCTGCGCACCGCGGCGGGCCAGGGCGAGTGCTCCCCCGGCGATGTCATTGCGGTCTCCGAATTCGCCCCCGGCACGGTCCTGATCCCCGAGCTCTTCGAAAACGACACGGCTCTCGAAAACCTGATCTGCGTAGCCCCGCCGATCCGCCTTCGCTGAGCGGCCGGGAAAAACAAACCCGCCCGCACCGGACGCCCTGCCCCGCTCCTTTCCCTGCGGACGACGGGCGTTCAATGGCGGGAGGCTTGATGTGAAAATACGAGAAAATCCGTCAGCGGCGGTCGATGACCTCGCCGGGGAATACGAACTGTCTGAGCGAAGCGAGTTTTCGTATTCCCCGGCGGTTTTGGGCATCGAACCGCCGCTGATTGGATTTTCCGTGTTTTCACATGGCCTCCGCCATGAGCGCCCGTCGTCCGCAGGGGAAGGAGCGGAGGCAGGGCGTCCGGTGCGGGCGGGTTTATTTTTCCCGGCTTTCCCGCGCTCTCTCCCGGTACTGCAGCGGCGTCATCCCCGTGTTGCGCTTGAACACCCGGAAGAAGTACTGACTCTCCCGGTATCCCACGCGCTGCGCAATATCCGCGGCGCTCAGGTCGGAGCCCGTGAGAAGCTCCTTCGCCTTCTCCAGCCGCGCGTTCGTGAGGCAGGAGACTGCGGAACAGTTCAGCTCCTTTTTGAACGCGAAGGAAAAATAATTGGGGCTCATCCCGAACCGTTCCGCCAGATCGGAGACGGTGAGATTTTCCTCATAATGATTCCGGATATACTGCTCCGCCATCCGGATGCGGCTGCTCAGGCTGGCGTCCGGAAGCCGCTCCGCATCCACGCACTCGGAAATGATCTGCCACAGCTTTTCCCGAAGCTCTTCCACCGTCCGCACCCGGTCCGGTGAGAAAAAACCCTTCATCAGCCGGTCCATTCCGGCGCTCCCCTCATCCTGCCGGCTGTAATAATGAAAAACCTGATTCAGCGAGGAGATCCACATGAACTGCAGATAGGATGCCCCGTACCTGCGCGCCATCTCTTCCGAAAAAATCTGTGAAAGCAGCTCCGGGATCCGTTCCAGCTCTCCGCTCTCCAGATACTGCCCCAGGCGCTGTACCTGCGTATCGGGAAACCGCAGCTCCGGCTTCCGCTCCTCATAAAAATACAGGCCGCTTCCGTAGGCCATCCTCTGCCGCAGGGCGCTCTCCGCCTCCTGCCGGGACCGGCCGGTTAGGCCCGGGCCAATGCCTCCCACGCCAATGCTGACAGCCGCGCCAATCTTCTTCAGCACCAGCGCCATCCGTCCGTAAATCCTGCTGATCTCCTCCCGCAGTTTCTTTTCTCCGTCTCCCAGAAACAGCGCATACAGCATCCAGTAGTCCGACAGGCAGTTCACGATGACCTTTTCGCAGTCGCCGGTGATCTCATTGAACACGTTGCGCACGGAAAAGCGGATCAGTTCATGATCCTCCCCGGAAAATCCGTGGCTTTCCGCCTGCTCCAGTTCCACGCTCACCAGCGCCAGAGCGGCAGCACGCATTTCGCCTGCGGGTGCGCATTTCTTTCCCGCTTCCTGCCCGCCGTCCGCCGCAGCTTTTTCCGCCGGACGGACGATCTCCTCGTCCTCCGGACGAATGATCCGCTCCATCTGTTCTGTTCCGACTTCCAGATTGGAGAGGTTGGAGACCAGCGCATTGATTTCCCTCTCCTGCCGGTATTCCCTCTGCTCCAGAGACAGCCGCTGTTCCCGCCGCAGTGATTCCCGCATTCGTCTGCTCTGTTCCATTTCTTCATAGAGCTTATCAAAGGTGCGCTTCAGCTCTTCATTGGAAAGCGGTTTAAGCAGATATTCCCGCACTCCCAGCTGGATTGCGGTTTCCGCGTAGGAAAACTCCGCATACCCACTCAATACTACGAAACGAATTTCCTTTCGAATCTCTTTAGCCTGCCGGATCAGCGTCAGCCCGTCCAGATCGGGCATACGGATGTCGGTCACCACAATATCCACCGGATGCTGCAGCACGATCTCCAGCGCCTCCCGGCCACTGGCGGCCTCGAACACCTCGTCCCGCTCGATCTTCAGATATTCCAGGCGGGCCAAAAAGCCCTGCCGGATCAGTTGTTCGTCATCCACGATCAAAATATTTTTCCGTATCTCTTTCCCCATATTTCGCTGCCCCTCCGCCGCTCTCGCCCGTCCGACTCCGTGCCCTTCCTCTGTCCTGCCATCATCCTTTTCCGTTCTCTTCTACCCGCAGTACCGGCAGACGAAAAGTGACCCTGCAGCCCTTTCCGAGACTGCTCTCAATGGAAAGCCCGTATTCCCGGCCGCAGGCCAGCTGCAGGCGGCGGTTTACATTGCGCAGCCCGATGCTGCCCACCTTTTCCTCCGGCTCATCTTCCTGCTCCATATAAGATTTCAATGCGACGGCCTGCTCCGCATCCATTCCCACACCATCATCCACTACCTCGATCAGTAAACATTCGTCCGCCTCCCGGGCAGAAATGGTCAGCATCCCCTTTTCCTGCCGCTCCACCAACCCATGCAGGATCGCGTTTTCCACCACAGGCTGCAGAATAAAACGCAGGACTCGATATTTGCAGACATCCACTCCGATATCATAAAAAACCTCAAACCGGTTCCCATAACGGATCTGCTGGATAAAAATATAGTTTTTCGTATGGACCAGTTCCTGCTCAACCGTTACATATTCCCCATAGTTTTTTCCAAGACTGTAGCGAAAGATATCTCCCAGCTTCTCGCACATATCGCAGACCACGAAGGCATGGTTCACCGCTGCGATGGAACTGATGGTCTCCAGCGTATTGTACAGGAAATGGGGATTAATTTGCAGCTGCAGGTTCCTCAGCTGCGCCTTTTCATTTTCCAACTGCTGCACATAATTAGTCTGAATCAGTTCCTCCAGCGTGGTCAGCATATGCCCGAACTGCTCGTCCAGCATCGCCACCTCGTCCCGGCCGCCGATGGGCTCAGAAGGCACCAGATTTCCGGTTTCCGCGCGCCGGAACTTGCTCACCAGAAGCCCTACGCGTTTGGAAAAGTCCCTTCCGTACACCCAGGCGCACACCGCGGTCACGGCAATCACCGCAGCCAGGACTGGAAACACCATCCACAAGGCTTCCCGTCTCTGCTGCTGAAGCTCCCTCTGGTCGAATACAAACAGCAGCTGAAGTCCGTAATCCTTCAGCTCCGTTTCATTCACGATATAGTTTCCCGTATCGCTTTCCACGAGACCCTTCTCCAGGGCATCCGGCAGCTTTTCCTTCTTTGGATCCGTAGAAAAGAAGACTTCTCCATCCTGTCCGCACACGATCACATCATAGTTCAGCCGGGCCTCTTCCTCAGCCGCAATGGGCATGAACAGATTTTTCACCTGAAGATCCAGCTTCACGATGCCGATCTGCTCATGCCTCAGATTCTCACGATCAGCCCACTCGATGTTCTGCACAAAAGAAAGCACCGGCACTGTGCCGTCCAGCGTGAAATACATGAAACAGTTTTCGGACATGGCACGCTCCTGAAGATACCATACCTCTCGGCTGGCCTCCTGCATCATGGTCACACTGGCTCCGTATACGGGACTGTCGTCCACCAGGGAATAGATCATACAGTTACGGATCTCGGATTGCCGGTCCAGCAGCAGACATTTATACACCTCGCTGGTGATCACTACGCCTTTATCGTAAGGGTTCCCGGATGCATTCCGCAAATTTTCCTGAATCAGGGTGTTTTTGGAGATATAATCCAGACTGTTGTTGTACTGCTCCAGCCGCGCCTGCAGATTCTGCATATACTGAGCCGTGATCTGGTTACGGTAATCCGCGATCTCATCCGTCACCATGTCCCCCATTTTCCGGTACAGAAGACCAAAAACCACTAAAAGCGGAATCAGGCTGATCACCAGGGAAAACTGCAGAAGCTGTATAAAAATCGGCCTGTTATGAAGCAGTCGCTTTTTCATTCCGTCACACTCCCATTCCATCCGCTTTCCGCTGGCAAACATCAGAATAAACAGTTCCTTTTATTCCGCACGCACATGTTTCAAAAACCTGCTTTCAGTATAACATTTTCCCGCACAGTTTCAAAGAGAATCGACAATTATTCGGCGGGCTTTTCACGCTTTAAAAAAGCGGAGGACCCTACGCCCTCCGCTGCCATGCTTAAAAAGGTGACAGCCCACACGCCCTCCGCTGCCGCGTTTTGAAAAAGCGAAGAGACTTATGCTCTCCGCTTTCTATCCATAAGCTTGCAGAATACAATCCCGGCCAGCGTGCTTACCAGGGTCGCCAAAATCCCCGGCCCTACGATGGCCGTAGGATTCACACTGCCATACTGAGTCCGATATGCAATCACGCTCACGGGGATCAACTGCAGGGAGGAAATGTTCAAGATCAGGAACGTACACATTTCATTGCTGGCGACCCTCGGATCAAAGCCCGGCCTGCCAAAGGCCCCCGCATTGGCCGTCCCGTGCACTCCCTGATTTCGCGCACATTCTTCTTCGTTCAACTCCTGCAGCGCTTCCATAGCTTTTAAGCCCGCCGGTGTGCAGGCCCAGCCCAACCCCAAGATATTGGCGATGAGATTGGCGGAAATGTACTCCCGCGCCGCATGATCCTTCGGGAGCCGCGGGAACATGAAGGAGACAAAGGGCTGAATGCCTCGGGTCATCCTTTTAATCAGACCGGAATTTTTTGCAATCTCCATCAGTCCCACCCAGAACCCCATAACGCCGATCATGGTGATGCAGAGATCCACCGCCTCCCTGGCGCTGTCCAGCGCCGCGTTGGATACCGCCTCGATATTCCCGGTAAAGGCCCCGTACAGGACGCCCACCGCAATCATAAAAGCCCAGATATAATTCAGCATACAAAAAGCCGCCCGACGTTTTGCACTAATATATGCAAACGCCGGGCAGATCATGCTTCTGTTCTGCTCTCAGGACCGGCGGCTGTCCGTCCGGCCCCGTTTCCCGGCCGCTTCTTTCCGTGCCCGGTTTTATTTCTCCGGCCGTTTTTCCCTGCGCCCGGTTTTATTTTTCCAGCAGGATCTCAAAACGCCCGTCCGCGAACTCCGCCCGGTAAACCCGTCCCAGACATCGGACCTCCGCGCTGTGATACCGCTTCGCATAGCCCGCGTGCACGAGCTCCGCCGTCAGACGTCCGTCAGCCGTCAGCTCGCAGTGATACTGGTTGTACGCGCCCTCCCGGTAGGCGAAGCTCTCTCCGTCGTCCTGAAAATGCTCCCAGACGCCTTCTCCCGGGAAGACCTCCAGCCGCAGCGTCCCGTCCGTGTCCTTCTCGCCCACATAATTCTGGACCGGCCACGTCGGCAGGACCGTTCCCGCTTTGGCATACAGCGGACAGGTATCCAGCGGTGCTTCCCGGATCAGCCATCGTCCGCCCTCCAGGCGTTCTCCGGTATGCCAGTCATACCAGACGCCCTCCGGCAGATATACCGCCTTGATCCGAGCACCCTGCTGCACCACCGGCGATACCAGCAGGTTTTCTCCCACCAGGAATTCGTCGCCGCACTCCCTGGCCGCGGGATCCTTCTCATAATGCAGCACCAGCGGGCGCATGATGGGAAGCCCCGTCTTCTCCCCGGTGAAAAACAGATCGTAATAGTAAGGGATCAGGCGGTAGCGCAGCCGCACCGCTTCCCGGTAAATATCCAGCGTCTCCTCATCGAACCGCCAGGGCTCTTGATAGCGCACGCCCAGCGCGGAGTGGTTGCGGAACAGCGGGGAAAAGCTGCCCGCCTGCACCCAGCGGCACAAAAG
>CANQTI010000085.1 GCA_947626725.1 uncultured Eisenbergiella sp. | reverse complement strand
GCGCCGCTGTGGCGGGCTGCTGTGCGCAGATGATCGGTTTTGCGGTGATGAGCTTCCCGGAAAACCGCTGGAGCGGGTTGGTATCCCAGGGATTGGGTACCAGCATGCTGCAGATGGGCAATATCGTGAAAAATCCCCGTATTTGGATCCCGCCCATACTGGCTTCCGCCATCACGGGTCCGATAGCGACCTGTCTATTCGGTATGCGGATGAACGGACCGGCGGTTTCTTCCGGGATGGGTACCTGCGGTCTGGTAGGCCAGATCGGCGTATACACGGGCTGGATGAGCGATATCGAAGCGGGCGTGAAGAACGCGGTTACGCCCATGGACTGGATTGGCCTGCTTCTGGTTTGCTTCGTCCTTCCGGCGGTGCTGAGCACAGTTTTCTGCATGGTTCTCAGAAAGTTCGGTTGGATCAGGGAAGGCGATTTGACGCTGAAGTGATGGCGCGGGAATGACGTTTTTTGAATCAAAGAAATATGATAAGAAGGGGGGCTTCCGGAACGGGGGCCCTTCTATTGTTTGACTTTTTCCGGGTGAAGTGGTACGTTTATAGAAAGAAACAGCTTGTGATCCGGGGGACAGCGATGGCGGCAGAGAGAAGAAGTGAAATCGAACCGAATACACAGAGAATGTCCGCGGCAGAAGGCGGACTGGGGCGAATGGAGGCTGGGATTGTCCGGCGTTCCCTTGTTTTCGGCGGGAAATGGCGCAGCTATCAGAAGCGCGTGCTGAATCATGTGCAGTCCTACGAAAATGACGGGCGCATTCATATCGTGGCGGCGCCCGGTTCCGGAAAGACGACGCTGGGGATCGAATTGATCGGCAGAGCGGATGAGCCCTGCCTGGTTCTGGCGCCCAGTATCACGATCCGGGAACAGTGGCTTTCCAGAATGCGGGAAGACTTCGGGGCTCCGGCGGAGCTTCTCTCCAATGACATCCGCCGCCCTGCCCCCATCACCGCCATTACCTATCAGGCGCTTTATAGCTGTGTCCGGAAGAAAAGGAACATAGAAGAGGATGAACAGGGACGCAGAGAGGAATCCGATTATACGGCTTTTGACTTGGACGCTGCGCTGGATAGGATGGAAATCGGCGTTTTTTGTTTGGATGAGGCACATCATCTTCGCGGCGAATGGCAAAGGGCTCTGGAAGAGGTCATTGGCAATTATGGGGACTGTCTCCTCATTTCGCTGACCGCTACACCTCCTTATGATTCCACCCCTGTTCAGTGGAATCGCTATATCAGTCTTTGCGGTCCCATTGACGAGGAAATCAGCATACCGGAGCTGGTGAAAGAAAAGAGCATTTGCCCGCATCAGGATTACGTTTATTTTAATATGCCTGCGCCTGAGGAAGAGGAGGAGCTGAAAAAATTCCGGAAGGAATCGGCGAAAGCGTATCGGCAGCTGATGGGAGATAAGGCATTTGCCGGCGCGGTGGCCGGACATGGATGCCTGAAGGACCCAGGGGCGTATCTGAAGCTGTTTGGAGAAAACAGGGTTTATCTGCTCGCGCTGCTCTCCTTCCTGGAAGAAAAGGAATTGGAGATACCGGAGGTCCTGTATGACCTGACGGACGGCACGCTTCCGGAAATGAATATGCAATTACTTTCCGTGCTCCTGCAGGGATTTTTATTTGAGGATGCAGAAAGCTACCGCTGCCGGGAAGGATATCAGGAGGCGCTGGCGGACAGCCTGCGTTCACGGGGATTGATCCACAAAAACAGAGTGGAATTGTGCAAAAATACCCGGATAGAAAAAATGCTGATCAACAGCCGAAGAAAGTTGGATAGTATTCGGGATATCGCGAATATGGAGTATCAAAATCTGGGAGAAGATCTTCGGATGCTGGTGCTGACGGATTTTATTCGGAGTGAATATCTGCAGTCCGTTGGAAAGGATACGGAGCAGATCGGAGAAATGGGAGTAGTGCCGATCTTTGAATATCTGAGACGCGGCAGGGTAGCGGATGATGGCGGGAAGCCCATAGAGACGGAAAAGCCGCGGCGCGGCAGGGCTGCGGAAATGGTCAGGGGGCCCGCAGATACGGGAGAACTGCGTCTGGCCGCGCTTTCCGGCAGCGTCGTGATTTTGCCGGAAGAAGCCAAGGCGGCGTTTCTGGATATGGCGGAGCAGAATCGGCAGCAGGCACGTCTGGAGGAATGCGGAGCGCCTGGATATTATATTGCGTATCTTTCGGGGAATGGTCCCAGTTTGACTGCCTATCTGACAGAGCTTTTTTCGAGGGGTTATATCCGAGTGCTTGTGGGAACCAGATCCCTGCTGGGAGAAGGTTGGGATTCCCCCTGCATCAATACTCTGGTACTGGCCTCTTTTGTGGGTTCCTTTATGCTCAGCAATCAGATGCGCGGCAGGGCGATCCGTACCGTAAAAGGAAATCCCGATAAGGTCAGCAATATCTGGCATTTGATTTGTATGGAGCCCGACTGGAGCGAAATCCGGGAGGGAGAGAAGAATGGACGTGCGCTGGAGTACGGTTCCGAGGATTTTGCCACGCTGCGCCGCAGGTTTGAGAATTTCATGGGCCTGAACTATGAGGAGGATCTGATCGAAAACGGACTGGATCGTCTCACCTGTATCCAACCGCCCTACGGGAAAAGGCAGCTGGAAGGGATCAATGAGGAAATGGCCGCTTTGGCGGCAGACCGCAGCGGTCTCAGAAAAAGATGGGAACGCACATTGGCGTCCATGGAGGAAATGGAGACCGTGGATGGTGTGGGCCTGGCCGCGCAACGTCTTACTGTTCAGCGGCAGTGTAAGAAATATGGGCGCCGGGTCAATGCCGGACGAGCTGGATTTATTGTGACGGCCGGCGCGGGGGCCGCATTGGCAGTCGTGGGACAGTGGATTTTTGCGGGAATTTCTTTTGCGGCGGCGGCCGTTTTGTTTGCGTATATGTTGGCGGTGAGAAAACGTCAGGATGTCTATGAAAATCCGGAACTTTTTATCAGTACGGTGGGCAGTGTGATCCTGACGGCCCTGCGTCAGACGGGCTATGTGGATTCCAGACGGGCAGTGGTCGGTGTGGAAGAGCGGGAGACGGGTCAGGAAGTTTGTTTTGCCTGTCTCCAGGGAGGAACGGAACGGGAAAAGAATATTTTTGCGGATACTCTGGCGGAATTTCTGGGAGAGGTGGAGAATCCCCGCTATCTGCTCAGGATGTCGGATCCTGGTCCGGAGGATCGGTTCTATTATGCCGTGCCGGAAATTTTTGGCAGTAATCGGGATGATGCCGCTTTGTTTGCGGATCTCATGGCTTCCTGCATCGGAGAATGCGATCTGGTTTTTACCCGGAATCAGGAGGGACGCAAGGCGCTGTTGGAAGCGGGTCTGTCCGATCATTCGATAGAAGGGAATGTGCCGGTGCGTCACAAACAGGTACAGGAGCGCTGAAGATATGATACAGATCACATGGCTTGGAACGGCGAGTATACGGATCGAAGCGGCGGGAGAGAGGATTCTGTTTGATCCCTTCGTACAGCTGAAAGGTGGGGAAAATCCTAACTGTTTTGCCGATTTTGAAGAGGATGAACTCATTTTTATCACTCACGGACATCTGGATCATCTGATGGATGTTCCGGAGTTTTTGAATTCGGAAACGGCGGAAGCTACGGTCTACTGCGGCAGTGTGGCAGGCGCGACACTTTCCGGCCTGGTGGAGAATACCGGAAACGTGGTGGAAATCAAGCCGGGGGATGAGATACGGATTGGCGGCGTCACCGTCCGTGTATGGGAAGGAAAGCATGCGGTGCCAGGCCCTAAAATGACGATGGCTGCGTTGGTTTCCCCCCGGAATCTGCGCTATGTGCGCAACACGCTGGCCCTTTTATGGCTCAATCGGCGCTTCCCGGAAAAAGGACAGACTTATCTGTACGAACTGCGCGCGGAGAACAGGACTGTTTTGATCCTGGGAAGCCTTGGCCTTCGGGAAAACGTGGACTATCCCACGGGGGTGGATCTTTTGATTCTCCCGTACCAGGGATGCCCGAATCTGGAGGAAGAGGCGTGGAAGGTTATAGAGCGGCTGCAGCCTGCCCGGGTAATGCTGGATCATTTTGACGATGCGTTTCCGCCTGTGTCAAGAAGTGTGGACACCAGGAGACTGTACGGATTTTTAAAAGAGCGGGCGCCGGAACTTCGGGTGGTCCGGCCGACGGCGGGAAAGACAGTCACGCTGAGATAAGTTTTTCCCGGCAGCTTTCCTGGAAAAAGCGCTGTGGAATTATGAGGAGTTTTTATGAAAAAAGAACATTTGCTGACGGAAGGAAATGTATTTCATGTCCTTTTGTCTTTTTCCGTTCCTTTTCTGATTGCCAATGTGATTCAGGCTCTTTACGGTGCGGTGGATCTGATGGTGATCGGACGGTACTGTGCGCCGGAAAGCGTAGCGGCAGTTTCCACAGGAACGCAGGTCACACAGATCATCACCAGTATGGTGTCCGGCCTGACGTTGGGCGGAACGATTCTGGTGGGAAAATATACTGGCATGCGGAAGGAAGAGGAAACAAAACGTGCCATCGGGACAACATTGACGCTGTTTGCCGCTATTTCCGTTCTTCTTACCTTTGTAATGCTGCTGTGTGCGGATCCGATTTTGATTGCGCTGCAAACGCCCGCAGAAAGTATGGCGGGTGCGAAACAGTATGTGACCATCTGCTTCTGCGGTATTTTTTTTATCTGCGGTTATAATGCGATCAGTGCGATTCTCAGGGGATATGGGGATTCCAGACGCCCTATGTATTTTGTGGCGCTGTCTTGTGTGCTCAATATTGTGGGAGATGTTGTTCTGGTGGGTTTCTTCCATATGGATGTGTCTGGAACCGCGTTGGCCACTGTTTTTTCTCAGGGAATCAGCATGATTTGCGCGGTATTGTATTTAAACCGCAAAAAATTTATTTTTACATTTCGGTTGTCTAATTTTCGAATCGATAAAGAACTGGCGAAAGAACTCGCTTTTGTGGGGATTCCGATTTCTCTGCAGGAATGTATGGTGCGTCTTTCTTTTTTGTACCTGACTTCCGTGACCAACCGGTTGGGCGTACATGCGGCGGCTGCAGTGGGGATTGCCAGCAAATACGATGTGTTTGCCATGCTGCCGGCCAATTCCATCGCCAGTGCTCTGGCGGCCATCACGGCGCAGAATTATGGGGCCGGGAAACCGAAACGGGCGCTGCAGTCATTGGCAGCGGGCGTGAGCTTTGCGTTTTTGGCGTCCGCCTGTTTTTGGGCCTGGGCGCAGTTTTCTCCGGAAAGCATGATCGGTATTTTTGACCGGGATGCGCAGATCGTGGCGGCAGGTATCCCGTTCTTCAGATCCTGCAGTTATGATTATCTTGCGGTGGCTTTTGTGTTCACGCTGAACGGTTTTTTAAACGGTCGATCTCAAACGGTATTCACTATGGTCAGCTGCTGTTTCGGCGCGTTGATACTGCGTATGCCGCTGATTCATCTGGCATATACCTACTGCCCGGATAATCTGTTCGTTATAGGCTGTATCGCGCCCGCTGTTTCCGGATTCATGGCGGTATATACGCTGGCCTATGTGATTTTCAGCGCACGGAGAAAAACAGGGACAGTGCGTTCGGAAGAGTGAGGGATCTTGCGGGAACGGCGCGTGCGGAAGAACTCGGATAGGACAAAAGAGCGGGGCTTATAGAGAGAAACGGTGAAATAAGGCCGGAAGGGAGGCAGCATGGGCGGGCGAGTGCAATATCTGGATATTTTGAAGGCTATCGCTATTTTTTTGGTAGTGTTCTGCCATTTCGTTTTGCTTCCGGAATCGGTGTCAGCCAATCTGTGGATGTCCGCCTGCTGGATGGCGGTTCCTGTGTTTTTTATGGTAAACGGCGCGCTGCTTTTTTCTCGGCCTTTTCACTGGAAAAAACATATACGAAAGACGGTCGGCATTTATTGTGTGTTCACAGTCTGGAAGGCTGTTTACTTGTTGGTGATCCCGCCTGCGACGGGGACAACGGTGACTTCCGGTATATGGAAGATCCTCACGTATTTGTTTTTGTTCGGAGAACTGCCGGAAATCATCAATGGGCATCTTTGGTTCATCGAAGCGCTGCTGGCGGTGTATCTGGTCTATCCTGTGTTTCGGATGGCGTATGATGCGGCAGATGTGCGCTGCAGGCGATCCTGTCCGGGGGACGAAGCAAAAGCGGATCACGGGCCATCCGATTCGGATCTTATGTCGGGGAAAGCGAAACAGGAATGGCAGAACGGCCCCGGCAGCCGGAAGAGCCAGATGCTGCTTTGCTTTTTTGCCGCCGCAGGGCTGCTGTGTACAAACGGATTATACAGTTTGGAGATCCTGGGCGATATGCTGCGCGATATCGGGATCCCTTTCGGTCTGTCTTTTCAGAGTCTGGCAGCTTTCCAGCCTTTTGGGAAATACGGGAACATGCTGGGATTCTTTTTGCTGGGAGCACTGCTGAATGACGGAGGAATTGGATTGGCCGGAAAGTATTTCCGGAAACCGGACCGTAAGAGACGGCGACTTATGGGAGGCGGTATGTTGGCGGCAGGTCTCCTTTCGCTTTGGGGCGTGAAATGGTATCTGAGCGGTCGGCCGGAGTGGGATGGCTATTTGCTGCAGGAAGGTTATCGGCATATTCCGGTGATTTTGATGGCGTCGGGATTATTTTTGGCCTGTCAGGATCTGAGGATCCGGACGAAATGGCTGTCCGCGGCGGTGGAGGCCCTGGCAAGCCGGACGCTGGGAATTTTTTATATTCACTGGCTGATGGGATGGATTCTGGTGAACCCGCTGGCCGCCTGGTTTATGACCAGGGGAATTTCTTTCGGAGTTTGGACCAATCTCTTGAAAAATATCATGCTGATGGTCCCGGCGTTTTTGCTGACGATTGTTCTGGAGCGAATACCTGGCGTGAAAAAACTTGTAAAGGGGTAACAGGGGAACGCAGCACATGATCTTTTAACAAGACGCTTTTATATTGCCGCAAAAGTACAGATCTGTTTTCTTGCGGACACTGTGCGGTGTCACAGGGCCTGGAGAACGGAAGGAGAATAAGAGAATGGGTCCCTGATGCAGTTGGGAAATGGCCGTATCAGGGACCCGGAAGAATATTTTGCGGCCGGAGATTGCGGCTGCGAAGTATCAAAATTATAATTTTGTTAAAATACTCCCATTATTATATCCCGTTACAACGCAAAAAAGATATTCAAAAAGTAAAAAAATTTTTGTATGCGCTCTCGATCGGATCCACAGAGAATGAGAATGCAAAGATCAGAAGAGAAAAGCCAGGAAAGCAAAAAAACGGGCCGCGGAAGAAACGGCCCGTTTTTTGCAGAGATAAAAGGAATGTACACCCGGAATGTGTTTTTCGTGTAGATCCGAATAAGGATTTAAACTACCTGATACTTGGCGACATACACCGGATGGGTGTCCGCGCCCTTCATGGATTTACCGGCAGTGATGGTGACGTTCTTGTCGGTGATGAGATATTCGACCTCAGCTCCGTCCTCGATGACGGTATCCTGCATCAGCACGCAGTTCTTCACCTTCGCACCTTTGCCCACCTTCACGCCGCGGAACAGCACACAGTTCTCGATATCGCCCTCGATCACGCAGCCGTCAGCCACCATGACGTTCTTGGCGGTGGCGCCGTTGATGTAGCGGGTCGGGTTGTCGTCACGGATCTTGGTGTAGACCGGGCTGGGGGAGAATAGGCCGTCCAGGTTCTCGTCGTCTAAGAGTTTCATGTTCTCGTCAAAGTAGCTCTTCATATCGCTGATCCGGGCGGTATAGCCGGTGAACTCATAGGCATGCACATGCAGCTTTTCCAGCCTGGGGGCGAGGATGTCACGCTCGAAATAGACATAGCCGCGGGCATAGGCACCTTTCACCTGCTCCATCAGGAATTTGCGGTCCATGATATAGATGTTCATGGAGAAATTCTGCGGGCCGGGCTCGGGAGCGTTGATGAAGATCCGGTTCACTCTGCCGTTGTCGATGGACAGGGTATAATACAGATCGCTCCTGCCGACTTCGATATTCTTGAAGCCCGCGGGGATTTCTTCTTTCTTGTAGGCGACGCTGACGTCCGCGCCGCTGGAAATGTGCTCTTCCAGCATTTTGCGGAAATCGAAGTT
>CANQTI010000084.1 GCA_947626725.1 uncultured Eisenbergiella sp. | reverse complement strand
CACTGGATCTGGGGCGGCGGCTGGCTGGCGCAGTTGGGCTTCCACGATTTCGCGGGCTCCTGCGCGATCCACATGGTGGGCGGCATCAGCGCTCTGGTGGGCGCGAAGCTGCTGGGGCCCAGGATCGGCAAGTTTGAAAAGGACAAGGCGGGAAAGATCGTGAAGGTGAACGCCTTCCCCGGCCACAGCCTTCCGCTGGGCTGCCTGGGCGTGTTCATCCTCTGGCTGGGCTGGTACGGCTTCAACGGCGCGGCGGCCACCAGCGTGGAGCAGATGGGCTCCATTTTCCTGACCACTACCGTGGCCCCTGCCGTGGCGACCGTGGTATGTATGATCTTCACCTGGGTCAAATACGGGAAACCCGATGTTTCCATGTGTCTGAACGCTTCTCTGGCGGGTCTGGTGGCCATCACCGCCCCCTGTGACGTGACGGATGCTCTGGGCGCCGCTGTCATCGGCGCGGTGGCCGGCGTTCTGGTGGTATTCGGCGTCTGGTTCCTGGACAATGTGCTGCGGATCGACGATCCCGTTGGCGCGGTGGCGGTGCACTGCCTGAACGGCATCTGGGGCACGCTGGCGGTGGGCCTGTTCGCCACCACCTCCGCCCCCGGCAATGATACTTATGTGGGCCTGTTCTACGGCGGCGGTTTTCATCTGCTGGGAATCCAGCTTCTGGGCTTCGTGTGCGTGGCGGCCTGGACGCTGGTCACCATCACCATCGCGTTCAAGATCATCGGCGCGACGGTGGGGCTGCGGGTCAGCCAGGATGAGGAAATCGTGGGTCTGGATGCCTGTGAGCACGGCCTGACCAGCGCTTACGCGGGCTTCTCCATCATGGATATTTCCAACACCATGACCATGGACGTGAACGAGAACACTGATCTGGGCACGTCGGATTACGATAAGGCCTCCGAGGTGCAGAAGGCAGCGGCCGTTCCGGTGAGCGCTCCCGTGGAGCCGGATACGGGCATCCATAAGGTCGTGATCATCACCAAGCTGTCCAGCTATGAGAAGATCAAGAAGGCCATGAACGAGCTGGGCGTCACCGGCATGACCGTCACCCAGGTCATGGGCTGCGGCATCCAGAAGGGCGCGGGCAGCATGTACCGCGGCGTGGAAGTGGATGCCACGCTGCTTCCCAAGGTCAAGATCGAGGTCGTGGTGTGCAAGATCCCCGTGGCGGACGTCATCGAGACCGCGAAGCGCACGCTTTACACCGGCCATATCGGCGATGGCAAGATCTTCGTCTACAGTGTGAGCCAGGTGGTGAAGGTCCGCACCGGCGAGGAAGGCTTCGCAGCCCTGCAGGATGTGGAATAGTCCCGGCCGGGACCGGCGGAACGGCTCATGGCAGACAGAAAGCCGAAACGTGCGGCAGGATGAAGCGAGGATGTCATTTTCTGACATTACTGCAGCAGGAGAAAATTGATATTTCGGATAAAAAAGAGGGCGTTCGCTGTATGGCGGACGTCCTTTTTATTGGAAAGGAGGAAAACAGAGAATCTTCGCGGTGCGGTACACAGAATTGCCGCGGCAAAAAACGATTTTTCGGAACCGGAAAAACAGGCAAATATGCTTGAAAATCTGAACGCCAAACATAGAATGTGTAAAATAAAGGAAGGAAATTGACAATTTTACAATCCTGTTGTATGCTGATTATAAGAGGGAAAATCAGAGAGGTTTTCTGAAAGGGGAAACACAGCTGCCAGAGGGCGGCGCTCTCTGCGGCAATATTTCCGTTTGGCTGTCAACACGGTGTCATGGCTGTTTGGCCAAACGGCTGACCGATACGGTTCTCTGTCGGTCCGGTTTTGGGCCGGCGGGCTGAACGTTTTCTACGGTCAGAATATGTCGGCAGTGTCCGCGCTGCGGCTGCCTGGGGAGGGAATCGCGGCGGGGAAAAGGGGGTATTTCATATGAAAAAAAGGATCGTTGCGGTGACGCTTTGTCTGGGACTGTTCCTGGCTGCGCTGGCCGGCTGCGGCGGCGGAGGCTATTATCTGCTGCAGCATCTTTTGATTTTCGGTCAGAGGGGGACGGAACTGTCCGCTCCTGAGACGCGGGAAGTGCTGTGGATGGAGCCTGTCACGCTGACGATGATGAATCGTATACCGGAATCTTATCGGACCGAGGCGAACCCCGTTCTGGATGCTGTTGCGGAACGGACAGGGGTGACGCTGGATCTTCAGGTCCTTCCCATGTCCAATTACAACGAGCGGTTTCAGGTCCTTCTGACTTCCGGAAAGCTGTGCGACATCAGCTATACCTGGGGGTTTCGGAACAGTCTGTATCAGAAAGGGGCAGCCGAAGGCATGTTCTGGGAGCTGGACGGCCTCATCGATCGCTATCCCAATCTGCGGGCGATTCCGGATAATCAGTGGGAGTCTGCCCGAGTGCCGGAAACGGGAAAAATCTATGCGGTGCCGCGTCCCAGCAGCGAGGCGGTGTCAGGCCTGATTGCCAACCAGCAATGGCTGGATGCGCTGGCAGACGGCAGGATGCCGGAAACGGCCGAAGAACTGTATGCGTATGCCTGCCGGGTGGCGAAGGAGGATCCGGACGGCGACGGAGCGGACGATACCTTTCTGTTTTCTCCCGTCGGGATCTGGTCCGACCGCTGGATCATACAGGCCTTTATGCCCTATTCCGGCTCCAGCGCGGTATATCTGCCGGATTATGACGGACAGTATAAGATCCGGGAAAAGATGGACGGTTATTTTCCTTATTTGGAATTTTTGCGCCGTTTGTATGAGGAGGGACTCATCGATCCGGATTTTTACCTCAACAACACCTATGATGACAGGACGCATTTCATGCGGCAGGAGACGGCGGTGTGCTCCGCCTATGCCGGACTGGAGCTTTCTTTGATCAGCGGTTTCGGGGAGGAGGGAATGCCCGTTTCGGAATACGAAAATTATTTAAAGTTTTATCCGAATCGGAAGGGACCGGGACAAGAGCGGCCGGCGGACCAGCAGGGCGCTTCCCACTGGGGCGGCTGGGTGATCTCTTCCGGCGTGGATGAAAAGACCAGGGACCGTATTCTGGCCTTTCTCGACTGGTCCAACAGCGAGGAAGGGTGGCTTTTATGGAATGCCGGGAGAGAAGGGGAAGACTATATCTCCTACGATCCGGAGACGAAAACTGTCATCCGCACGCAGGAACAGGCAGAACACAATTACTGCACCTCCTATGCGTCGCCGGCGGCAGCTTGGGAGGGAGAGCAGCTCACGTTCATCGTGGAGGGGGATCAGCTCTCTTTGGATCGGGCCGCATATGCGGCAAGTTCCCGTGCCGGGGCGTTGGCGGCCTCCGAGCGGGTGGAAGTTCCGGTGGTGAGCGCTCCGAAGATCGCGTCATGGGAGGCGGAGCATCCGGAACTGACCGAGAAAAAGGCGGAAATGGAGGAACGCTTTGTCATGGGGGAGATTGAAAAAGCGGAATTCCTGGAGTTCATGGAGCGGGAGTTCTATCCGGCCATCGCGGAAGCGGAGGAGGAGTATGTAGAAGTTATGGAGGAGTATGAGAGGGGAACCTCATCGTCCACTGGTAATGGATGAATTTTTGATTAATTGAGCTGGAACACGTTGGCTGTTGGTGGATATTGTTTTATGTGCTCTTGTCTTTTGAACGTTTTATCAAGGCAAATTATTGGGGGTTGGACTGCATAATGGGTGCCCGAAAATCCCCATCTGCCCCCTTGCGGTATAATTCATATTATGATAAAATCTCTCCTGTAATATTTTACTCATATATTACGCCCGGATGTCAACCAGTCCGGAAGAACAAATTGACAGAAAAGAAGGAATGAAAAGTGAATGCACAGAGGAAGCTTCTTGTGTGCGCGGTCCTCGCGGCGGGCTGCCTGTTCTGGTGCGCCGGGCTTCCGGCACAGGCCAGGACGCTGGGCAGTTATGGCTTTATGCAGACGGACGAGGGCGTCATGTGGGTGAATAAGGACGGCTCTTTGGCAAAAGAAGAATGGGTGGAGCTGGACGGAAAACGCTATTATTTCGGCGAGGACGGTTATGCGCAGATCGGCCTGCAGCGGATTGACGGGGAAACCTATTACCTGAGTCCGGAGGCTTATACGGGCTGGTATCCCACGGATGAGGGCGTATACTATTTCGGCGAGGACGGCAAAATGGCCCGCAACACGACCGCGGAGGGATATACGTTCAACGGAAGCGGGAAAGCGCAGGTAGAGGGAGAACTGACGGAAAAGCTGACCGAGGTGGTGGATGAGATTCTGCGGGATATCATCACACCGGAGATGACGGAGGCCCAGCAGCTCCGCGCCTGCTATAAGTATATGGTCAAATCCCACAGCTATCTGCGGGATTACGATACGCCTTTCGGCAACTGGACCAGCAGCTATGCGTATGATATTTTATCCACTGGGCAAGGCAACTGCTATCGGTATGCGTCCGGATTCGCGGCGCTGGCCAGCAGGATGGGCTTTGATGTCCGGGTGATCACGGGACAGGTGAAGGCCCGCCGGGGCGGCACGACGCCGCATTCTTGGGCGGAAGTGTGTTTGGACGGGGACTGGTATATTTTCGACTGTGAGCTGGAGGCGGCCAATGGAAATGATCTTTATAAGAAGACCTACAAAGAGTATCCCATCAAGCCGCTGAACAAGGAACACGAGTACCCCATCGATGTGCTGGTGTCCATGGATGTGGCAAAGTCGAAGGCGTCCGGAGAAGCGTTGGTCTGGTCGGAGCTTCCGAAGAAAAAAGCTGCGGCTGAGACAGAGGTTGAAACCGAAACGGAAACGGAAGCCGAGGTGGGGACGGAAACCGAAGCCGAAGCGGAGACGAAACTCGAAACGGAAACAAAAACGGAGGCTGCGTCGGAACCAAAGACAGCAGCAGGAACTGCGGCAAAAACGAAGAAGCAAACGGAAACAAAGACTGAAACGGAAGAATAGAGATCCGGCTTGTACGGGACAGGGTACCACGCCCCGGTCCTGTCCGGGCCCGTAATGACAGAAAGCACGCATTGCGTGCTTTTCTGTCATCTGGCGGAGGTGTCTGGACAAAGGAGAGACAAATGAAAAAACTTCTCATCATTATTGGAATCTTGCTGGCGTTTGGGTTGGCGTTTGCGGCGGGTATTCTGCTCCAGCCGGCTGGCGCAAAACCGGTCATGCCTCCCGAAGCTCTGGAGTTCTGTTTGGAAGACGGAACTTTAAAAATGGGATGGGCCGAGCAGCTCAACATAGCGAACTGCCGGATCGATGTCTTTTCGGAGGCGGAGGGAGATTATGTTTCGCTGGGTACGTTTTCCAAAGGTGATGCTATTCTGGATGGCGTTGCATCGGGGCAGGAAGTGAGACTTCGGATTCTTCCGATCCGGCAGACGAAAAATCTGCTGGGTTTTTCGGGAGAAAAGGAGGGCTATCCGCTGGAGATTACGGCAGAACCGCCGGAGCTGCCCAGGCCTTCTCTGAACGGAGAAGTCGATGAAGTGGACAAGAGTGTTTATCTGAGCGCTTCCAATACCGGGGATTACGGCTATGAGGTCTGTGTTTTGGACGGAGAGGGAAATTGGCAGACGGTGGGAGAGTCTTACGCTGATACGATCTGTTTGTACGCGGCCGAGAACTTTGATATTTTAAAGCAGCAGGACTCGGTTTCCATCGCGGTTCGCACGATGCTGCGGGCAGGCTCCACATATTACAGCGCCATGTCCGATCCGGTGGTGGTCGGACGGGAGGAGCTGTTCGGGCAGCTGGATCTGACCTATGAAAAAATTGGGGAACGCCGGTATGCGCTGAATTGGAGCAGCGTCGGCGGAGCGTTTAACGAGGTGCAGCAGTGGAAGAACGATAGCTGGAAAACGCTGGCCGTGCTGGGGCAGGAGGATACGTCTTACGACTTGGGCATGCTGCATTCCGGAAATCAGGAGCGGTTTCGCGTGGTTTCCTATAATACGGAAGAAGAACGCAAGGCGGGAAAGTTCCTGACAGATCCGTATGAGGTTTCGTTCCGCGTGGCGATCACACCGCTCTATTGTACGATCTGGCCTCTGACGGATTTGAAGCTGTATGCGGATCCTTACGACGGCGGAGAGATCGGGACGGTGCCTGTCGGGCAGGCGCTGTGTGTGCTGGAGTCAGAAAACGGATTTTTCCGGGTCCGCTGGCAGGGGCAGTGCGGTTATGTGGATGAAAACTTCTGCATGATCGATCTGGCGGAATATTTGGGAGATCTGTGCGATTATGATATTAAAAACAGTTACCGTTCGATTTTCAAGGTGCATGAGTATGATACGCCGGGGATGACAGACATGGTGATCGAGGGCTATGAGGACATCTGCCTGACGGAGGGAGAATATCTGGTTCCCTATCTGTATCCCTGCGCCAGAAAGCTTCGCCAGGTGGCGGAGACGGTCAGGCGGGACGGCTACGGTCTGCGGATCTATGACGCGTTCCGGCCCAATGAGGCTTCCCGTTATCTGTATAAAACCATGAGCGCTCTGATGAACCAGGTGATACCGGAGACAGAGAACACCACGGAAAAAACAGAAAATGGCCAGTCCTTCAAGGGAGAGCAGACCTGGCAGTATGTGATGACCAACAATCAGTATGGCCTTTCCTCGTTCCTGGCGAGGACGGTGTCCGCTCACAATCGGGGGATTGCGGTGGATCTGACGCTGGAGAAGCTTTCCAGCGGCCAGGACCTGGAAATGCAGACGAACATGCACGATTTGAGCTGGCATTCCGCTACCTATTATAATAATGAAAACGCGGATCTTCTGGCGGATTATATGCTGAATGCCGGATTCGGCGATCTGGTTTCCGAATGGTGGCATTTTCAGGACGATGAGACATGGGAAGCGCTGGGGACGAACACTTATGTGAAGGAAGGCTTAAACTGTGCCGGCTGGAAAAAGGACGACACCGGCTGGCGCTATCGGACGGAGAAGGGGACCTATTTTCGTGATACCACGAAGAATATCGACGGGACGGACTATACCTTCGACGCGGACGGATATTGCTCTCAGTACGCGCAGGACGAATGAGCCCGCACGCCGGGAACGCCGGCCGCACGCCGGGAACGCCGGCCGAAAGCCTTGCTTTTTGTCGGTGAATCTGCTAGAATATACGTTGACTTAATATACCATTTTTGATGGGAGATTTCAGCATGAACGTTATCGAAAAGGTATTTGGGACGCACAGCCAGCGGGAACTGAAGCGGCTGGAGCCCATCGTGAATAAAATCGAATCTCTGCGGCCGGATATGATGGCGCTGGACGACGCGCAGCTGCGGGACAAAACACAGGAGTTTAAGAACAGGCTGGCCAACGGTGAGACGCTGGACGATCTGCTGCCGGAGGCCTACGCCGCGGTCCGGGAGGCGGCCAGACGGGTGCTGAATATGGAGCATTTCCGGGTACAGCTCATCGGCGGTATCGTCCTGCATCAGGGCCGCATCGCGGAGATGAAGACCGGTGAAGGCAAGACGCTGGTGTTCACCCTTCCCGCTTATCTGAACGCGCTGGAGGGCAAGGGCGTTCAGGTGGTTACGGTCAATGATTATCTGGTAGCCCGCGACGCGCAGTGGATGGGCGCCGTATACGAATTCCTGGGGCTGAAGGTGGGCTATGTGCTCAACAGCATGAAGCCGGAGGAGCGGCGGGCGGCTTACGACTGCGATATCACTTATGTGACCAACAATGAGCTTGGTTTTGATTATCTGCGCGATAATATGGCGATTTACAAGGAGCAGCTGGTACAGCGCGGCCTGCATTACGCTATCATCGACGAGGTGGACTCGGTGCTCATCGACGAGGCCCGCACGCCGCTGATCATTTCCGGTCAGAGCGGGAAATCCACCAAGCTGTATGAGGCCTGCGATATCCTGGCGAGGCACTTAAAGCGCGGCGAGGATATGGAGGATCTGTCCAAGATGGACGCCATCATGGGCGTCGAACAGGAGGAGACCGGCGATTTCATCGTCAATGAGAAGGACAAGGTGGTGAACCTGACCGCCGAGGGCATTGCCAAGGTGGAAGAGTTCTTCCATATTGAGAATCTGGCGGATCCGGAGAATCTGGAGATCCAGAACAACATCATTCTTGCGCTGCGGGCGCAGAATCTGATGCACCGGGACAAGGACTATGTGGTCAAGGACGATCAGGTGCTCATCGTGGACGAGTTCACGGGCCGCATCAT
>CANQTI010000083.1 GCA_947626725.1 uncultured Eisenbergiella sp. | reverse complement strand
ACGGATTTCGGCGATCTCAACGAGATTTCATTGAAGGATGCCTGGAACAGTCAGCGGTATCGGATGCTGCGCCAGGCAGTGAAGGACGGACGCCAGAACTGGCCGTTCTGCAAGCACTGTGATTTTATAGACACGAAGTTGCGCACGGATATCGCGAAAGAAGTGCTTCGGAAAAACAAGAAATGATTGAGAGAACGGATTGAACGGGAAATAGGGAACGCCGGCGGCAAAAGCCACAAGACCCTTGTAAAAGAAAAGAAGACGGACGCCAGAAAGAGGCGTCCGTTTTTTTGCGCGCGGGAAGGATCCGGCGTCATTTGGATTCGTGATATTCCTTTTCGGTATTTACACTCCAGATATTGGAGCGGTCAGAAAGTCCGTTCACAATGTTGTGTACCGCTTCGAAGGAGGTGCACATGGAATGGTCGATATTATTGTAGCGGTGCTGCCCGTTGCGGCCCACGCAGTAGAGATTGTCTATGGTGTTCAGCCAGGCGATCAGCGTATCCATTTCGGAATAGGTATCGAAATAGGCCGGATAGGCTTTTTTCACTGACTCCGCATGCGTGTCGATTACGTCCTCCGCCCGGTCGATCAGCCCCATTTTCACCATTTCGGAAACGCCGAATCTGGAGAATTCCTCATCCGACAGATTCCAGAGCTCATCCCCTTCTGAGCAGAAATATTCCAGACCGACCCAGACCGTGTGCTCCAGATCTACCACCATATAGGGAGACCAGTTGTTGTAGATTTGCAGGCGTCCCAGCTTCACGGTGCGGTCATGGACGTAGATCCAGTTGTCCGGAACGATATTGCCGATGGTTTTGATCTTTGTTTTGTTCTTCAGGTTCAGCCGCGGGATCAGCACGCCCAGCGTCCGATAGTCCCGGTAGGGAAGCCCTGCGGCGATGGCCGCTTCCTTTTCCGGCACATCGTTCATGCCGCCGACCAGGTCCTTGACCGGCATGGAGGAAATGAAAACATCCCCTTCCATCCGGATCGTCTGGCCTTCGTGCTCATAGGTGAGGGCGGTGATATGGTTGTCCGCGTTCTTTTCAAAAGAAACCACCCTGCAGTTCCTTAAAATGCGGCCTCCCATTTTTTCCACCTCGGCGGCCGTCACATCCCAGAGCTGACCGGGTCCCAGTTTAGGGTAGCGAAAGGATTCGATCAGGGAAGTTTCCACATGGCGGCTCTTTTTATGGGGAAGGAGCTTGCCGAACATGTCCTTGATGATGGCCAGAACGGAAAGTCCTTTGGCGCGCTGCGCACCCCAGCTCGGGTCGATCTCACTGGGATGGCGCCCCCAGAGATTTTCCGTATAATGTTCGAAAAACATCGAATAGAGCTTCCGGCCGAAACGGTTGATGTAAAAATCCTCCAGGGATTTTTCTTCCCGCTTGTGCAGGACGGAGGCGAGGTAGCTGAACCCCGCGACGATGTCCGTCCACAGCCCCATATTGGCAAAGGTTTCCCATTTCAGGCTGATGGGGTAGTCGAAAAATTTCTGGTCGTAGTAAATGCGGGAAACCCGGTTGCGGTTGAGCATGACCCGATCCTGCTTTTCGGGATCGGGACCGCCCGCTTTCAGAGGTACAGGGCGGGAAAGCGCAATATCATCCCAGGCGGGACTGCCCTGTTCCGGCAGCATCTGCTCCCACCATTCATTTACCGCGGGAACCTTGGAGAAGAAGCGATGGCCGCCCATGTCCATCCGGTTGCCTTTGTAATTGACGGTTCTGGAGATACCGCCCATATATTGGCTCTCTTCCAGTACGGTTACTTCAAATTCGTTCGATTGTTTCAGAAGTTCGTAGGCGGCGGTCAGACCGGCCGGCCCGGCTCCTATGACAAGGGCCTTTTTCATGTGAACTGATTTCCTTTCCACGATGACCGCGTCTGCGGTGTATGTTCAGAAATAGCGGGAATACATTTTCTCACTGTTTATCCATTTTATCATATATTGTTTCTTTATTCAAACAAAATATAAAAGATGAGAGGGAAATGGGGAGAGAACACGTCTAAAGGGTATGCGGCGCGGATTGGGAGGGAAAAGACTGCGGGCGCTGAATTTATGATTTAATCTGTATGACCAGAAAGAATGCGAATATTGGAAATAAGGCGGAGCAGTTCGGATGTGTTTTCCGATATCTGATCCAGCGCGATCCGGGAGGGATCGCTGCGCCCGGCCAGACTGTCCATGGAACAGCCGAAGGCATTGGCAATCTGCCATATGCAGATAAAGGATGGCCTGGCGATTTTTCTGTTCAGCAGTTTCTTGACCGTTTCGTAGGGCAGATCCGCTCTGTCCGCCAGCGTTTTCAGTGACCAGCTTCGCAGGGCCAGTTCGCGGCAGATGTTGTCGATAACTTTTTCCGTTAGGATTTCATTTTCCAGTTTTGAATGAATGACTTCACCCATGTCTTAACCCTCCTCGTTGCGTGGTGTTTTCGGCCCGCAGTCATCTGTTTATTCTACAAAATGCCATAAAAGGCACATGAAATGTGAAAAAATAGAAATTTGGCGCCATGCAAGACCTTTCATTTTATAAGTTATCTGATAAAATATAGATATAGAGATGAATTATCAAACAATTAAGGAGGAGAAAAATGGAGGCGGCTGAAAAACGGGTGCTGTTGGAAAACAGTGTAGAATTCGGAATGCTGACGGAATTGCTGCGGGAGGCGCAGGATCTGAAAGTTGTTCTCACCTTTGGCCAGCAAAAGAACAGTGCGGAACAGGTCAGGTCTAATATGGAAGGACGGCTGACGGAACTGTTCATCCAATTTGGAATCCGACCTAAACTCAAAGGATATCAGTATTTACGGACAGCGATTCTTCTGTGTATGGAGAATCGGGAAGAATTGGACGGAATCACAAAACGCCTGTATCCGTCGGTAGCGAAGATCCATCGGACATCGTCTGACAGGGTGGAGCACGCGATTCGTCATGCGATAGAAGTTTCCTGGGAACTGGGAAGACCGGAAGCACAGCGAGCGGTATTTGGCTACGATCGACGGGAATACAGAAGGCCGACCAACATGGAATTCATCATGCAGATCATGGAATATCTGCAAAGAGAACCCTATTATGAGCGGGGGCGGATGACGGGAAACGGGAAAACAGAAGAAATCTTTTTTGGGAGTTGATTTTATAGAAGAAACATTATATGATATGAGCACAGACACAGGGAGGACATATGACATATATTGATTAAAAAAAGAGTTAAATATATTTTTAAAAGATATTGACAAGGGAAAATGTTTCTGGTATTGTATAGTTACAGAAAGCAATACTGTCTTGATCAATCAATAATTCAGGAAAGCAAAGGCAGAAAGACGAGGGAATGACGATGAAAAAAAGATGGTTGGCATTGGGATTGGTTCTGGCGATGACCGCAATGGTATTTGTGGGCTGCGGCAAGGATGCAGAAGAACAGGGAAGCGTTGACAGTGAAGAGACTGCAGTAAGAGATTACGAGGATATTGATTTCGACACGGTTACTATCATGGAGGAAGAGGTGCCGCTCGGTTCTTCCGTGAACAATACGAACGCGGAAGAAATGGCTATGCTGCAGACGGTGGCGCATACGACGCTGGATCTGGTGAACCAGCAGCGTGCGAATGCCGGGCTCGCTGCGCTGACCTGGGATACGGACCTGGAGCTCGCGGCGGCGGTAAGGGCGGCGGAGACGGTACAGCTTTTCTCTCATACGAGGCCGGACGGGACGCCCTGGTATACAGTGAATCCTCAGATCATGCATGGTGAGAATCTGGCGTATGGTTACAACTCCGCGGAGTCGGTAGTGGCAGCCTGGATGAATTCCCCGGCCCACAGGGAGAATATTTTGTGGCCTACCTTTACCAAGTGTGCGATCGGCATTTATAAGAACGGCAATACCTATTACATTGCGCAGGCATTCCGGTACTAAGATGCGCGCCGGAACAGGCAGATCACAGAATGAAGCAAAAGAAAGCCCCTCTGAGCAGCGTGTTCGGAGGGGTGTTTTGCGCTGTGCCGCGCCTAAAAAGTGAAAGATGCTGTCCGAAAAAAGTGAAATGGGCGGCGGGAAAAAAATGAAATGGGCGGTGGAAAAAAATGAAATGCCCTATTGACATTTCAAAGATATGGGGCTAAAATGATATTTGTTTTCAGGGATGAGAGATCATCCGGCAGAATATGTGCGCATAGCTCAGCTGGATAGAGCGTCTGACTACGGATCAGAAGGCCGGGAGTTCGAATCTTCTTGCGCACGCGATCAGGCCTGTAGGGGATGTCCCCTGCAGGTCTTTTTTACGGATATTTTCCGGCTGCGCCGTGTGAAGGGAACTGGACCGGCGCTGGAACGCGCCGTTTTTTCCGGAAATGCTGTTTTTCCCGGGGGAATCCGGATATACTTATCATGAAGAAAGGAAACACAGGGCCCTGGCCGGGAATGGGGGATACGAAATGACGGGTATTATTTTTAACTCCACCAAAGTGAAGGTCTATGAAAACCTGAGCGCCCTCTGCAATTTCGCCGGAGAGTCGCCGGAATGGTGCGATGCGCTCTGGCAGGAAATCCTGGCGGATGACGCGCTGTATGAGGAGCTCCTTTATTTCATGCGCAATCACGCCCTCTGCGATCAGGTCAAATGCTGCGGCTACACGCTGACAGACCTTTTTGTTTGGCAGATGGATAAATATAATCTGTTTCACGACACCGGGAAAAATACGGCGGAATGCCGGAAGGTGGATATGGTCCTGCGCGCGTTCGATACGATGGCCCGAATGAAGAAGGACCCGGAGACGTATCTGCGCCGTTTCGGGCAGGGGCGCGGGATGGATCAGCTTTGAAACGGCTTTTGCTCTGGCAGTCAGATCCGGTCCGGGAAATGATGGGGACGGTACTGCGGCGAAGCGGGAGGGGCTGGGCCGTACAGAGAATACGAACAAAAATTAGCAAAGGCATGTATAAACTTTGGATATTTTCAAATACTACTCCTGTAACACGAAAACGACAGGAGGATTTCAGAAATGTCTAAAAACGATTACAATCAGAACAACAATCAGAATCAGGAGAACAACAGCTCCAAGAACAATGCTGAGAACACGCAGAAGAACAATCAGAGCAAGAACAGCAGCAAGGATTCTGAGAGCAACTGCAAGAACAACTGACAGTTGGCGTCAACGATTGGAGAAGGGCCAGGACGGATACGTCCCGGCCTTTTTCTGTCAGCGCTCCCGGCTGGGTTTCGATTTCGGGCTGAGCCTGTCTCTATGAGAAAGGGACGAAAGTGCTGCCGGTGAGAGAGAAAGCGGGGAGAACCTATGGGGATGTGCGAAACCTTCAACCTATGGGGATGTGCAAGGCAGGAAGGGCTTGACAGGGAAGGGAGTCTGCCCGTAAAATGATGGTGTTGCATTGGAGAGATATAAGATAGGAAATCATATATGAGAAAATTTGAGCTGATCGCCCCTTGTCATTTTGGCTTGGAAGCCGTATTGAAGCGGGAGATCGTGGATCTGGGGTACGATATTTCGGAAGTTTCGGACGGGCGTGTGACCTTTCTGGGAGATGAGGAGGCGGTTTGCCGTGCCAATATCGGTTTGCGGACAGCGGAACGGATCTTGATCAGGGTAGGATGTTTTGCGGCCGAAACCTATGAAGAATTGTTTCAGGGGACAAAAGCGCTGGAGTGGGAATCGTTTTTGCCTGTCGACGCCAGGTTCTGGGTGGCGAAGGCGGCCAGCGTGAAAAGTAAGCTTTTTTCTCCCTCCGATATCCAGTCTGTGATAAAAAAAGCGATCGTAGAACGGCTGAAAGGGGTTTACCATGTAAACTGGTTCCCGGAGGATGGCGCTGCTTTCCCACTGCGTGTCTTTCTGATGCGGGATCAGGTGACGATTGCGTTGGATACTACGGGGGAGTCTTTACATAAAAGAGGATATCGGAAACTGACGGCGAAAGCGCCCCTTGCGGAGAATCTGGCGGCTGCGCTTTTGATGCTCACGCCATGGCGAGCGGACAGAATTCTGGTGGACCCGTTCTGCGGCAGCGGTACGTTTCCCATTGAGGCTGCTATGATGGCAGCCAACATGGCGCCGGGAATGAATCGGACCTTTCTTGCTCAAAACTGGGCTCCTCTCATTGACCTGAAGCGGTGGAAGGACTGTACGGAGGAAGCCAGGGAATTGGCAGATACGCATGTAGAGACGGATATTCAGGGATATGATATTGATGAACATATGGTGGAGATCGCCCGGCAAAACGCGAAGCTGGCCGGAGTGGACCGCCTGATCCATTTCCAGCGGCGGCCCGTATCGGAATTATCCCATGCGAAAAAATACGGGTTTATCGTTACCAACCCGCCCTACGGAGAACGGCTGGAGGAGAAAAAAGATTTGCCAGCCCTTTATCGGACGCTGGGAGAGCGGTTTGCCAAGTTGGACAGTTGGTCTTTGTATGTCATTACTTCATATGAAAATGTGCAGCAGGATATCGGGCGCAAGGCGGATAAAAACCGGAAGATTTATAATGGCATGATGAAGACCTGGTTCTATCAGTTTTCGGGGCCTAAACCGCCGAAGCGGAAGCAGGACGGACATTGATGGCTGCGAAGAGCGGACCGGCTGCGAAAGAGCGGCTGAATAGAAGGCCGGGAACGGGGGCATAGAGATGCGGGATATCATTTTTGCTACGCAGAATACGGGGAAAATGAAGGAAGTACGGGAGATCCTGAAGGATTCCGGCAGGCGGATCTATTCACAGAAGGAAGCCGGGATCTGTGTGGAGGTTGAAGAAAACGGGAATACCTTTGCCGAGAACGCGCTGCTCAAGGCGGAGGGCGTCATGAACTGGTGCAGGGAACATGAAATCCCGGGTCTTCCTGGCCGCGCGGCGGAGGAATTTTTGGTATTGGCCGATGATTCCGGCCTGGAGATCGATTTTCTGAACAAAGAGCCAGGCGTTTATTCTGCCCGCTATCTTGGGCATGAGACATCTTATCGGGAGAAAAATGCCGATCTTATCGCTCGATTGGAGGGCGTACCGAAGGAGAGACGGACGGCTCGATTTGTCTGTGCCATTGCGGCGGTTTTCCCGGATGGTCGTTACGAGACAGCTTTCGGGACGATCGAAGGTTATATCGGCTGGAAGGAAAGCGGAGAAAATGGTTTCGGATATGATCCTATCTTTTATTTATATGAAAATGACCGCTCCACCGCTGAACTGTCATCCGAAGAGAAGAATGCGATCAGTCACCGGGGCAGGGCGCTTCGGAAAATGCGTAAGCTCCTTCAGGAAAAGGGTGAGTGACAGAAATGGATGTAATTCCAATGGAAAAGACTGAATGGCGAAATGGCGGGAGCTTCTTCTGGAAACGGACGAAACGAAAAAGAAGCGATTGACAGCGGAAAGGCGGCAAAGATGCGGATTCTGATCGTTAGCGATACGCATGGCAGAGACGGAAATCTGTCCCAGGTGATCGCAAAAACAGGCCCCGTGGATCTCCTGATTCATTGTGGGGATGTGGAGGGGAGTGAAGCATATATACGGCAGATCGCAGGCTGCCCGGCACGCATTGTGGCCGGTAATAACGATTTTTTTTCGGGGCTTCCGAAGGAAGAAGAGTTCATGCTGGGGGACTATAAGGTGCTGCTCACTCATGGACATTACTATTATGTGTCCATGAGCAATAAATATCTGCAGCAGGAAGCACTCAGCCGGGGTATCCAGATCGTGATGTACGGACATACGCATAAACCGTTGATCGATTTGGCACGGGAAGAGAATGGAGTGACGCTGATCAATCCGGGGAGTTTATCTTATCCCAGACAGGACGGGCGCCGTCCGTCCTACATTTTGATGGAGTTGGATCGATTGGGAATTGCCCATTATCACCTCAATTATTTATGATCGCTGCAGGCTCATTCTTTTAGAAAGGCTTTGACGATCATTTGAAAAAGTTTGAAAAAGTATACGATGATAATTTGAAAAAACTGTTGACAGGGATTCCGATTTTCTATATAATAAATTTTGCGTCACGGACAAGGGCCCTGAGTCAAGCAAGCGGCGGGGTGTGGCTCAGTTTGGCTAGAGCGCCTGGTTTGGGACCAGGAGGTCGCAGGTTCGAATCCTGTCACCCCGATCTATATTTTGTGCAGGTGTAGTTCAATGGTAGAACACCAGCCTTCCAAGCTGGATACGTGGGTTCGATTCCCATCACCTGCTTT
>CANQTI010000082.1 GCA_947626725.1 uncultured Eisenbergiella sp. | reverse complement strand
ATTTGTGCTCTGCACGAATTCTTCCTTGTTTTGGTTCAAGATCGTAAACGAGCTTAGCGAGTTTCGCAATTACCTACAAAACAATATGTACCTGCTTTCCGCATTTGGCTGACAAAAACCTTCCCGACGCTTTCTGCTTTGCGGACGGCAGACCGCTGCGCAGATTTCATCGCGGGAATAAAAAACGCCCCGCATGACCATCCTTCGCTGCGGAAAAGGCACATCAAAACACCTTCTCCGCCAAGAGATCATGTCTGGGACGTATCGACCAGGCTCATAATACCTGAATCACAGCGGTCAGCTATCCGCCGCTCTGTCTACGCGGTTCCACCCAGTTTGCTTTCACCCGGCGTCAGTCGGATAAAAACCACTTCGTTGGAGATGATAACGGAATCACCGGACCGGATTAGGGTCGCTCAGAGCTGGTTTTCGGTATGAGTCCCTGTCAAAACGCTTTCAGCACTGCACCCTTTCCGATGCGGCGTTCCTCTCTGGCACAACGGCTCATCCTACTGGTCTCGTCAACGCATTTTCTGTATCATTTATAGAGCATATTAACGCAAAACGTCCGGCTTGTAAAGCCTTCCCCGCTATTTTTTGCTTTCCGCGCAAATACTTTGCGCGCCGCCTTTCCTGTTCATCCACACATCCAAAAAAACAGTCGGCCAAGCTGTCTTAAGCTCATTTGTTTCTGCCGCAGCATTTTTTATATTTCTTGCCGCTGCCGCAGGGACAGGGATCGTTCGGATAAATTCTGGTTTCCTTGACGATGGTGGTGGATCTCTTCTGCTCTTTATAGAGCTCTTTTCGAGTCTCCTGATCGAAAATAGGCTCCCATTCCTCCAAATCGTACAGCCATTCTGCATCCGCCGCAACCATATTCTTGTAGAGACGCGTTTTATCAAAGCCAAGGCTGACCGGCGTATCTTCCTCCATCTCATCGATCGGATTGGGGGTTATCAGGCTGTCATTAATCCCATCCAGGAAACCCGTCATAATCATGATATCAACACCGTATTTCTCCGCCAGTTCCTTCACAGTTCCCGTGACAACAACGTCCGGATCCTTCAGAAGCTGTTTATAAATCGACTTTTCCTGTTCAAAATAATCCGCCCAGAACTTCTTAAGCCTGCCGCGATCGGTCTCCTGATCGTACGCTGTATCTCTCCACTGCTGTAATAACGCCATCTTTTCCTCCCTGCCGTTCGCTTCGCGATTTTTTTCATTATATCTCACAGGGGCGATATGCGCAAGCATTTTCCTGTCCTTTTTTCGTCCTTGTTTTGTGATCGCGGTTTGTGATTACAGGTACTTTTTCAGCTCGCGGATGTTGCTTTCCTCAAAATCCATCAATTCCCTCGCGAGCTCCGTAGATTTTTCTCCCGCCTCCGTGTTATGGTTCATGGCTTTCCATAAGCTTGCAAGGCCATCGCTGCTGGTCTTGATCATCATTTCTGCCAGACGGCTGGTTGTGGTGTTTAACAGCGTATTAGCGTTCAGAGAAGCTGACAGAATCAGCCGATCAACCCTATTTTCCGGTTCCGGACGGCGGCTGGCAGCCAAAAGCTGCGCTTTTGCCCGATCATGCAGTTCCCCATACTTAAAGGATTCCCGGGTGAGCATCAGCGCGAAATTATCATCATATACCTTACCGGTCAGGTTCTCCAGCGCAAATAAATTCTTTCCCGTATTTTTCTGAATTTCCCGCAACAGATTGATGTCGTCTTCCCTGGCTGAATTTTCATTCATATTTCGATCCCCCATCATTTTCGTCCGACGGCTGTCCTGCGTCCGCCAATAGACAGTGAACAACAAAGAAAACCGGAGATATCCGTACCTATCTCCGGTTCCAGTATGCCCCGTTCACAGGGGAATGATACATTTTGGCCGGACGTCTCAGGCGCCGTCAGTCAGTTCATGATCTTAAGCACCGCCGTCTTGACGTAACCGATCTTACCTTCAAACTTCACTTTCGTCCATCCGTCCGCCTGCTGCATCAGGATCTCCAGCTTGCCGCCCTGATAGCAGACCCCGACACGGTCCGCTTTTTCATCCGGCGACTTTCGAACATTGACCGTTTCCGCCACAATCACAGTTCCGGATGACGGCAGTTCATTGGCCGCTTCCCCGTCCTCCCCATCTGTGCCGGCCGTACTCTCCTGCGAGGTTCCTACCGGCTCCAAATATTCCGATTTGACAAAGCCCTCTTTTCCATTGTAATCCACTTTCGTCCAGCCGTTCGCTCTGCTTTCGATTACCCGGAGCACATCTCCAATCTGCAGTTTACCGATACGATCTGCCTGTTCACTGTCCGATGCACGGACATTTACGACATCCGTGGCCCGCACCTCGTCTGCATCGATCGTCTGCGCTGCGGCCGCATCCGTCTCTGTTTCCTGCTGGGCTGCCTGCGCATCCGCCAGCGCCTCTCCCACTTCCACCTTCAGGTCATCCGTCATCTTCGCCAGGAAATCGCTCAGGTCTTCATCCGCCGAAACTGCCTCATTGAACTTCACCTGCACGAGATTCATCAAATCCACCACATCATCCTGAGCCGAGACCTCTTCCAGATATGCGTTTACCGCCTCATCCACTTCACCTTCATATATATAATAGCTTCCGTCCCCTCTGGGATAAACAAGGAAAGGGCTGATTCCCGGCACCAGCGTGTCCACCTCCCGGAATTTCACCTCATAGGACGCATATACCACAAAAGAATCCGCCACAGGTCCCGCCTTCGTATAACAGGTCAGATCGCGATAGTCTTCTATATAAGTACTGCGCTTCTGCAGATAAATCAGCATATCCTCGCTCATGGCCTCCGTAAGCGTCTGCAGGGTCTCTGCGTCCCCATCCGCCGCCGCCTGATAATATGCCTCTATCAGCGCAATGATCTTTGGATAGGCATTTTCTTCCAACGCTACAGACGTGCTTTCCGCCGTGTTTTCTTCCGGCGTTTCGCTGCCTTCCTGGCCGGCCGCATCGTTTTCTGTCTCTGTCTCAGCCGAAATGCCCAGAGAAGTCTCTCTGGCCCCGCTCCCCACCAGCGTTCCCACCAAAACAGCGATCAGCACAACAACAGCTGCTGCCGCTCCGATCACTTTCTTCTTATTCTCCTGTAAAAAACGAAGGACCTCCATGCCCTTCTCCCCCTTCTTCTGTTCTCCCATGTGATCCCATCCTTTATTCGGTAACTGTCAGACAACGGACACGCTCCGTGAAAGCCCGTATTTTCGTTCCCACTTACACGGAATAGAGTTAAAATCTTCGAAGTATAAAAAGAGTGATGCCTAAATGCAACCGACAGGAATCGAACCTGCATTAAAGGCGTCGGAGGCCTTCGTTCTATCCGTTAGACTACGGTTGCTCAATGCAATATCCGGAGATATTACAAAATTATTACGCATCACTCTGTCATATACTACCACATGTTCCGGTTCTTGTCCAGAAATATTTTCAAAACATTTTTATAAATTTTTTCCAGATACGCCTCATCTCCTCTGTCCTTCTTCCTGCAGAGCCTTAAAAAACGGAAATCCTGCCGGATTTTCTGTCATAATAGTAAACATTGTCAGACAGAGGCTTCTCCCGGTCCCCCATCTGCCGATTCGCCGACTCCACCATCCGATACAATTTTTCTCTGGTTTCCCTCCAGCCCTCCGGCAGCAGGATCACAGCGTTCACGCTCGAAGGAAGAATATAACAGTTTCGCCCCATTTTCTCCGCAAATGACCGCAGAACGTCCGGGTAAAAAATGGAAGCTGCGCCGTTAAACCAGACCTCATTGCTCAGCACCCACATGGGCGCAAACTCGCTCGTCTCCCGGATCTGCCGCGCCAGCCTTCCCGACATATAATGGGCGGCCTGATCCAGCCTGCTTTCCGCCGCGTGCGGAAACTGCTTCTGTAAAAGAGAATGGAACATATCCCGGACAGACCCCTTCGCCCTGCTCTCCATCAGAATGTCCAGCGGCTGCAGCAGCGGCGGAAAGAGAGAACACATATTGTCCAACGCGGCCTCTATAAGCTGTTTTGTCCCGATACCCCAGCCCTTCTGTTCTTCCGGCGTCACCGGCCTGCAGCGCAGCCCTTCCTTTTCCCGCTGCATCAGACAGGCAGCCGCTTCCAGATCCGCCGCACATCCGATACGGGGTACGTCCTCCCCAAAGCGCGCATAAGGGGCGGTCTCCAGTCCGCAGATCAGATGGGGTTTCGCATCCTCATAATTTCGAAATAAGGTTTCCATAAAGTACCCTCCCGCTATATGGCATGGCCAACCGTCCATCACCCGCGCGCCGTTCGCTTCCTGCTGATCACGCTCTCAAAACTCGAACCATGTCCTCGTATTGATTATAACTTTCGGTTTCTATTTTGTCCAGAAAAAGTTCCTGGTACCATCTGTTTGGCGCCATTTCGCAGCAATCCGACAGGTTCCCCAAACACCTTATTTGAAAAGCGCGGCTCTGTTCCGGGAAAATATCCCGCCAGAAAACCGCGCTTTATCAAATTTCCGCTCACCTTCCCAAAAAGCTGCTGTTCTTTTCAGTTCTCATCCCGCATCAGTTCCAGGTAATCGCTCTCGTCCGCAAATAAACGATAACTGCCGTCCACATATCCCATATATCCTTCGTTTACATAATATCCTTTCATTCCGCTGCCTCCTTTTGATAAGCGCTGCCTGCCTTCGTCATCCTGTTTCGAATCCGGCAGGCAGCCTGCCGTTTGCTTTTGTTACATTCAGTATCCCTCTTTCTAAGTCCCATAGAACGTACTTTATCATTTTCATCTCCTCTTATTCAGATCCGGCCCTATGGGGAATCATGAGCGCACGGCTCATGATCGCCGTCCGCCGCCCTCCGGATGCGCAGTTTATGCTTCCTGCAAATGCGCAATGTCCCGCTGATTCCCCGCACAATTCCCCTTGAAATTACCTGTATTTTATGTTTAAATGAGTGATAGCTGCGACGCGGCGGTTACAGTATGTCAGCCTGTATAGGGGACCGTGCGTTTCCCGGGATATCCGCATCGCGTCCGATACACGGCAATATTGCAAAGTTCAATCATTCGGAAAAGGAAATGAGGTTTTGCCATGATAAGTACGAACAATGTCACCTTACGGCTGGGCAAAAAGGCCCTGTTTGAGGATGTGAATATCAAATTTACGGAGGGGAACTGCTACGGAATCATCGGCGCCAACGGCGCCGGAAAGTCCACCTTTCTGCGGATTCTCTCCGGCCAGCTCGAGACCACTTCCGGCGACGTAGTCATGACGCCCGGTCAGCGCATGAGCGTGCTGGAGCAGGATCATTTCAAATACGACGAGCTCCCCGTGATGGATGTGGTCATCATGGGCAATGCCCGCCTTTTCGAAATCATGAAGGAAAAGGACGCGATCTACGCCAAAGAGGATTTTTCCGATGAGGACGGCATTCGCGCTTCCGAGCTGGAGGCAGAATTCGCGGAGCTGAACGGCTGGAACGCGGAATCGGACGCCGCCACCCTTTTAAATGGGCTTGGCATCGATGAAAGCCTGCATTACAGTCTGATGAAGGATTTAAAAGGCAGCGAAAAGGTCAAGGTTCTGCTGGCCCGGGCACTGTTCGGCAACCCGGACATCCTGCTTTTGGACGAGCCCACCAACCATCTGGATCTGGACGCCATTGATTGGCTGGAAGAATTCCTGATCAACTTTGAAAACACGGTCATCGTGGTCTCCCACGACCGGTATTTTTTAAATAAGGTATGTACCTATACCGCAGATATCGATTACGGCAAGATCACGCTGTATGCCGGCAACTATGATTTCTGGTACGAATCCAGCCAGCTCCTGATTCGCCAGATGAAGGAGGCCAACCGGAAAAAGGAAGAAAAGATCAAGGAGCTCCAGGAATTCATCTCCCGCTTTTCCGCTAACGCTTCCAAGTCCAAACAGGCCACGTCCCGGAAAAGGGCTTTGGAGAAAATCCAGCTGGATGAGATCAAACCCTCCAGCCGAAAATATCCCTATATCGACTTCCGTCCGGACCGGGAGATCGGCAACGAGGTCCTCACCGTCACCAATCTGAGCAAAACCGTCAATGGCGTAAAGGTGCTGGACAATATTTCCTTCATCGTCGGGCACAATGACAAAATCGCCTTCGTGGGCGGCAATGAACAGGCCAAAACCGCGCTGTTCTCCATCCTCGCGGGCGAGATGGAACCGGACGAGGGCAGCTATAAATGGGGCGTTACCACATCACAGGCCTATTTTCCCAAGGATTCCACGGCGGAATTTGACAACGATTACACGATAGCGGAATGGCTCACCGGATATTCCCCTATCAAGGACGTGACTTACGTCCGCGGCTTTCTGGGAAGGATGCTTTTTGCAGGAGAAGACGGCGTGAAAAAAGTGCGTGTTCTCTCCGGCGGCGAAAAGGTCCGCTGCCTGCTCTCCAAAATGATGATCTCCGGCGCCAACTGTCTGATCCTGGATGAACCCACCAACCATCTTGACATGGAATCCATCACCGCCCTGAACAACGGTCTGATCAAATTTCCCGGCGTTGCACTCTTCGCCTGCCATGATCACCAGTTCGTGCAGACCACGGCCAACCGAATCATGGAGATCCTGCCAAACGGTACCCTGATCGATAAAATCACTACCTATGACGAATATCTCGCCAATGACGAGATGGCGAGAAAGCGTACGGTCTATACCGCACATGTGGAAGAGGACGAAAATTGAATACGGTAGACCTGCACGTACATTCCAACAAATCGGACGGCAGCTTCTCTCCGGCTGAACTGGCAGATCTGGCCCTGCAAAAGGGGCTGCGCGCTTTCGCGCTGACGGATCATGATACCACAGCCGGCCTGGAGGAAGCCATCGCCCGCGGGGCCGAAAAGGGAATTGAAGTGATCCGCGGCATTGAATTTTCTACCGCATACAGCCCCGCCCCATCCGCCCCCGAAAAGGACATCCACATCGTCGGGCTTTTTATCGATGAAAAGGCCCCGGCCTTTCAGCAGCATATCGCCGGGTTCGTGGAGGCCCGCGTCCAGCGCAATCAGAAAATGTGCGCCAGACTCGCCGCGGCCGGCATCGACATCAGCTATGAAAAACTGACGGCAGCCTTCCCGGACTCCGTCATCACCAGAGGCCACTACTCCCGCTATCTGTACGAGCATGGGTATGTGCGCACGCTCCGGGAGGCTTTTGACAAATATCTGGGAGACCATACGCCCTATTTTGTTCCCAGGGAAAAGATTACGCCCGCCCAGGCCGTTTCCCTGATCCTGGAAGTGAAAGGGATCCCGGTTCTGGCCCATCCCACCCTGTATCATCTGGATGAGAGTGCGCTGACCGAATTGATACGGAAGCTGAAGGACATCGGACTTGTGGCAATGGAAACCGTCTATTCCACCTACAGCGCCGCGGAAACCGGGCAGATGCAGCAGTTGGCCGCCCGATTCGGCTTACTGCCTTCCGGCGGTTCAGATTTCCACGGCAAAAGCAAGCCGGGGCTGGAAATGGGCACAGGCTACGGAAATCTTTTCGTCCCGGAAAGTATTCTGACCGCTTTGAAAGAGAAAAGGGACGCGCTGTTCCGACTTTCCTGAAAGGCTGCTTCGCAGTTCGTCATTCCCAGAAAGGTCAAAGAAAGGAAACCGATCATGTCATATAAAATCCTGTTCACCGATATGGATGGCACGCTGCTGGACAGCAACAAACAGATTTCGCCCACCCTTCTCTCCCTGCTGCAAAAGCTGACCGCTTCCGGAGGACGCCTGGTGCTGTCCACCGGCCGGACCATCAGCAGCATCCAAACTGTCATCCGGCGCACAGGCCTTGCCTTTCCGGAAATGCTCATCATCGCCGCCAACGGAAACGCGGTTTACGACTGGGATCTGGAACAATATCTGCTGTACAAAACGGTGCCGCTTTCCATGGCAAAAGAAATCATTTCCATGGCCGACCGCCGCGGCCTGCATATTCAGACCTATACGGACACCCATGCGGTCTGTCATAAAAAAACGCCGGAATCCCTGTTTTATCATAAGGGAACCGGCATGGATTTTCTCTATGCGGACGACATCATGCGCCTGTGCGACAAACCGCCCTGCAAACTGCTGGCCATCGACTTAAAGGACCGCTCAAAGCTCTCCCTGCTGCAGCGGGATGTCCTGAACCGCTTCGGCGACACGCTGACGGCTATGTTTTCCTGTGACGAATATCTGGAAATCTTCGATAAAACTGCAGGAA
>CANQTI010000081.1 GCA_947626725.1 uncultured Eisenbergiella sp. | reverse complement strand
TAAAGATTTCTCCGGATCGGCGCTTCATACATCTGTCTGACGATCTGCTCTCCGTCACGGGAAACGATGATCCCCAGGACGCGCAGCCCTTCAGCTGACAGTGAAAATTCGCTCAGGTCCATTTTCTCCTCCTTTCTCCCAGAAGCCGCTCCGCGGCTATCTTGCCATGCCCTTCCGGGCATGGTGCCTCCGGCAGATCTGATGCGCCTGTCGGCGCGGTGAAATAGCCACAGAACGACTATCTCACCATGATCCTGCGCGCGATGCGAATGCCGATCCGATAGAGGAACGGCCGCAGATCCCGGTCAGCCTCCTTCAGCTTCTCGCGGATCGGGAGGTGCTGAGGACAGTGCATCTCGCACTTGCCGCAGCCGATGCACTGAGACGCGAATCCGGGATCTTTGCGCATCCCCATGTTCCTGGCGAACTCAAAGCGGACCGGCGCCTTTTTCTCCATATACATCAGGTTATAATAATGGAAATTGCCCGGGATATCCACTCCCTTCGGACAGGGCATACAATACCGGCAGCCCGTACAGCCCACCTTTTCTTTTTCCCGAAGGATCTGCCTGATCTGTCCGACAATCCGCAGATCCTCTTCCGTCAGGTCCCCCGGCCCGGCCTCCGACGCGACGCGGATATTTTCCCTGACCATTTCCTCCGAATTCATCCCGGAAAGCACACAGGTCACTTCCGGCTGATCCCACAGCCAGCGCAGTCCCAGTTCGGCGGGCGTATAGCGCCTGCTGTCCGCAGTCAGGATCTGTTTCGCCTTTTCCGGCAGATCGACCAGCTTTCCGCCGCGCAATGGCTCCATAATGATGACCGGGATCCCCTTCTGCGCCGCGGCCTGCAGTCCGCGCCTGCCCGCCTGGGTATGCTCGTCCAGATAATTGTACTGGATCTGGCAGAAATCCCAGTCGTAGGCATCCAGGATCTTTAAAAACATATCAGTATCGCCGTGATAGGAAAAGCCGATATTGCGGATGCTCCCTTCCTTTTTGTGCCGTTCGATCCAATCCTCGATGCCCAGCGTTTTCAGATGCTCCCATTCCGCGATATCCGTGAACATGTGCATCAGATAATAGTCGATGCGGTCCGTGCGCAGTCTGGTGAGCTCCTCCCGAAAGGTCTTGTCGATGGCGGCTGCGGAACGCATGACGTACTGCGGCAGCTTGGTGGCGATATTGACCCGGTCACGGCACTTGTTTTCATCCAGGATCCGGCCCAGACATTCCTCGCTGCCCGGGTAAATATAGGCGGTATCAAAATAATTGACGCCGTTTTCGATGGCGAGCAGCACCTCCCGCTCGGCCTTCTCGTAGTCGATGGCGTTTCCTTTTCTCTCAAACCTCATGCAGCCATAGCCCAGCTGAGAGATCTGATCCCCGTATCGATCCGGTCTGTATCGCATATGCATCCCTGCCTTTCTTCTTACGGTCATTATATCATACGATTTCGGGAAAGGGAATGGTATTCTGCATCCTCTTTTCCCCGCAAAAATTCGATTTTCCTCATTCGTTCCATTTATTCGTCGTAAAAAGTGTTGTCATATCACGAAAATTCGTTGTAATTTTTGTTATCGCCTGCTATAATATACTCATATCATAAAAACGGGGGTGTATCTATGTACCGGACCGCGATCGAAAAACTGATGAAATGGAAGGAGCACAAATATCGCAAGCCGCTGATCATCGAAGGGGCGAGACAGGTTGGCAAAACATGGCTGATGAGAGAATTCGGAAAACAAGCGTACGCAGACACCGTATATATCAACTTTGATTCCAATTCCAGAATGGCGGAGCTTTTCGCCTCCGACCTGAACACCGAGCGTCTGATCATGGGCCTGGAGCTTTATTCCGGCAAAAAGATCCATCCCGACAGCACACTGCTGATCTTTGACGAAGTGCAGGAAGTTCCGAGAGCCCTGACCTCTCTCAAATACTTCTGTGAAAATGCGCCGCAATATCATATCGTGTGCGCCGGTTCCCTGCTTGGGATCGCTTTGCACGGAGGCACTTCCTTCCCTGTCGGCAAGGTTGATTTTCTGAAGCTCTATCCGCTCTCCTTCAAAGAATTTTTGATGGCGCTGGGCATGGAACGTTTTGCAGAGCTTCTGGGAGAAAAAAATTTCCAAATGATCTCTGGTTTCAGGCAAACATATATCGATGCCCTAAAACAATATTATTTTGTGGGCGGTATGCCCGAAGCGGTACAGCGCTTTTCGGAAAACAAAGACTTCAACGAAGTCTGTGAGATCCAAAAAAGGATCCTGGCCGCTTATGAACAGGATTTTTCCAAACATGCGCCGAATGAGATCGTCCCCAGGATCCGTATGCTGTGGAACAGCATCCCTTCCCAGCTCGCAAAGGAAAACAAAAAATTCGTCTACGGTCTTCTTCGCGAGGGAGCCCGTGCGAAGGAATATGAAATCGCGATCATGTGGCTGTGCGACTGCGGGCTTGTCCACAAAGTCAGCCGTGTGAATGCCGCGGGCATTCCTTTAAAGGCATATGAGGACCTGAAAGCGTTCAAGCTGTTTCTAGTCGATGTCGGGCTGCTCGGCTGTATGGCAGGACTTCATCAGAGCACACTGCTTGACGGGAGCGGTCTGTTCACGGAATTCAAGGGCGCTCTCACAGAACAGTATGTCTGTCAGCAGCTCAAAACGATCGACGATCTGAACCTATATTATTACACCAATGACCGGGGCTCCTGTGAAGTCGATTTCATCATCGATATGGGCGGGCAGATCATTCCGCTGGAAGTAAAAGCGGAGGTGAACTTAAAGGCCAAAAGCCTGAAAACCTACCATGAGAAATTCTCGCCAAAGGTATCTGTCCGAACATCGATGACAGACTTCAAAAAAGAAGACTGGCTTATAAACCTGCCGCTGTACGCCATCGAACAGATCTCGGCCGTTGAATGAAGAAACCGGGAGGGACGCCGCGGCGTCCCTCCATCGCATTTACAGCATGCTGTCGTCCCGAAGCACCTCCGCCAGGCTGATCGTACGCACATTCCGCCAGGCCAGGAAATAGGCGCAGGCCACGGAGCCCGCTATGGCCAGCATGAACCAAAGGATCGGCAGAAACGGCGCTTCCGCCAGAAAAACGTCCGCCTCCATATAGCTCGCCCGCAGCATACCCCATACCGCGGCGATGACGACAGGAAGGCTGAGCAGAACCGGGCGGACGGCGGTCACCAGCGCCTCCGCGCAGAACAGCTTCCGCATTTCCCCGGGCGTCATCCCCACCGACATATAGCGGGCGAATTCCCGCCTTCTCTGGTGTACGAAGCCCAGCGTATTGGAAAACACATTGCCGATGCCGATGACCGCCAGCAGCGCGCAGAAGGCCCCGAAGACGGTCATCATCCCCCGTATCTGCCTGTCGTTCATCTCATATTCCTGAATGCGGTTTTCCTGTTCCAGGGTATATTTCCCATCGCAGAGTCGACCGATCTCTCCCTGCAATGCCGTCAGTTCCTCCGACGTCACGCCCTCCCTGGCCTTAACGCAGAGATAGCTGTCCTCCTCCGCTCCCCCGATCCGGTTCTTTATCTCCTTCCACAGGGATGCCGGGAGAAAATGCACCAGCTCATAATGATCCAGCGTCGCGTATTCCTCCCGCAGCGGAGGAACCTCCTGCGTATAGGCCAGGACGGGGATCTCGGCCGTCATCGTCTCATTGCCGTACTGTCTCAGAACGCTGACCGCATTTCCCCCCGCATCCGGCGCTTTCAGATAGGGCAGAAAAACCGGATGCCTAAAATCCGGATCCGTCACGTCCCGGATCCGGTTCAGCACCACCGCCCCGTCCAGCCGCGGCGGGACGCCGATCTGCTCACAATAGGCGGAAAAGCTTTGGTCGTCCAGGATGGCGATCGGCGCGTTCACCAGCCAGCCGCCGTCCGTCTGCACCGCACTGTCCCCGGAAGCCTGTGAAAACCCGCCGAGAGACCGCAGTTCTTCGCTCATTTCCGCTTCGGCGACGATCCTTTTGGCCACAGCCTTTTGATAAGCGATGGCATTTTCCACGCCCTCCAGTTCCCGGACGGCCGCCGTCTCTTTAAAATCCTCTATCCCTGTCTCCCTGACGGCCGCCATGATATCCCACACATCCTGATACCGTTCAAAATAGGTTTCCCCGGTACTGATCCGGGAAAGCGTAAAAACACACTGCATGAGCGCGAACGCCAGGAAGGAAAACAGAAACGACAGGGCCGCCGTCCGCAGAGCCTTTCTCTGCGCCCGCAGCGCATTGCCCGCCAGCTCGCCTTCCACGCCGAACAGCCGCGAAAGCAGGGGGGATGCCTTTTTGCGCTTCAGCTGCAGCTCTCCGACATTTTTGATCGCCTCCAGCGGCGTCAGCCTGCTCAGCCGCCTGGCCGGAAGCCGCGCGGAGATCCATACCGTCAGAAACGTCGCAAAAAATGTCAGCGCCAGCACCAGCGGATGATAGCCGAAGACTGCCTGATGCCGTCCCGGGACGCTGTTCCCCGGAAAAACATTGGTCAGCCGGACCAGCACCGCGCTCCCGGCGATGCCGAGCAGGTTCCCCGCGATGACCGGTCCCGCGCAGAGAACAGCCGCCTCCCACAGGAGATAGATCCGGATCTGCCCCGGCGAAGCCCCGACGCTCGAAAGAATGCCGAGTTGATGGATCCGGGCATTCATGGACAGCGCAAAGGAATTATGGATGATGACGATCAGCGAAAAGGAAGCAGCCAGCGTGATCAGGAGAAACAGCGGGAAAAGCAGCCGCGGCGCCGTATCGCCGGGGGCCCGGATCAGATACATGGCCAAAAGCGCACCGTTGTAAACGATCCTTTCCTGTGGGACGCCCAGCAGCTCGGCGATATGGGGCGTGTCCTTCAAAACCGCCCCCTTATCGCTGAAATAAATATCCGCCGCCGGTTCCGTTCCCCCGTATCCCTTTTCATTCCGCACCGCGTCCTCCACGTTGGCGAAATTTTTTATCGCTTCCAGATCCTCCTCAGAAAAATCCCCGGCGATGCGGCTGTGCCAGCCGCCCTCCTCCGCCTCGATCCGTTCCGCCTCATATTTCCACGCGTTGTAAAACAGCCCGCACAGCAGGGATAAGAGCAGAGCGGAAATGAACGCCGAGACCCTGACAGCCAGCCCGAAAGAACGTTTTTCGCGCATATCCGTCACCTCCGTCTCTCATCGCCGATGATGCGCCCATCCTCGATCGTAATGACGCGCTCCGCCTCCATTGCGACCTTTTCATCGTGGGTGATCAGCAGGATGGTCTGCTCCAGACCGCGGTTCGACAGCTTCAGCATGTCGACGACCTCTTTGGAATTTTTCTGGTCGAGATTCCCGGTGGGCTCGTCCGCCAGAAGCAGGGCGGGCCGATAGATCAGAGCCCGCGCGACCGCCACCCTCTGCTGCTCGCCGCCGGACAGCTGATCCGGCAGGGCATCCAGCTTATCGGCGATCCCGAGCGCGCCCGTGATCCTGTCAAAAAGCTCCCGATCCGGCTTTTTCTTATCGAGCGTCAGCGGCAACAAAATGTTTTTCTCCGCCGTGAGCGTGGGGATCAGGTTGTAAAACTGATATACCAGCCCCACCTTCCTGCGCCGGAAGAGGGCCGCCTGCGTCTGATCCAGCTTGGAAAGATCCGTCCCGCTGACGATGACCCTGCCGCCCGTGGGCCTTTCCACGGTCCCCAGAATATGCAGAAGTGTGGACTTCCCCGACCCGGAGGCGCCCAGGATCGCCACAAATTCCCCTTTGCTCACGGACAGATCGATCCCGTCCAGCGCCGTCACCTGACCGCGCCCGGAACCGTATACCTTCCTGAGCCCCTCGCATTTCAGAATTTCCATTCCGCCTTTCTCCTTTCATCCGTCTGACCGGCCCACGGACGTTCAATCCTGACTTCGGGACCTTCCTGTCCGTCTTTGGGATTTTCCCGTCTGCCTTCAGGATTCTCCCGTCCGCCTTCAGGATTCTCCTGCCCGCTTTTCGGCGCATTCCGTTTCTCCGCAGGACCGTTCTCCCATGGTTTCTTCCATGAACAGTGTAGCAAATGAAAGTTACAGCTCAGTGACTGTAAAATCGGATCTCAAAAACGGCGCCGCCTCCGGGTCTGTTCTGGGCCCGCAGAGTGCCGTTCTGCCGTTCAACGATCTCCTTCGCCAGCGCCAGGCCGATCCCGATGCCGCCCTCTCCGGCATTTTTTCCCCGGTAAAACCGTTCAAAAACGTGAGGCAGATCCTCCTTTGCAAAGCCCTCCCCCTCATCCCAGATCAGGATTTCCGTATACAGCGGATTCTGCGCATAAGAACAGTGAACGGTTCCTCCCCGATCATGCTCCATACAGTTTTTCATCAGATTCATGACCGCTTCCATCGTCCAGTCCCGATCCGCCGAGATCAGCACCTCCCCCAGATCCGGTATCTCGACGGAAGCGGCCGCGCCCGCAAAAAGCTCCTGCAGATTATCCGCCGCAAGGATCAGCAGCGTATAGACATCCGTCTCCTCCTTCCGCAAAAGCAGCGCTCCCGCGTCCAGCCTGGCCAGGACCAGCAGGGTCTCCTCCAGATCAGCCAGACGGGAAAGCTGTTTTTCTATCTGTTCCAGGGCGCCGCGGTCAGAGCCCTGCTTCATCCTCTGAACAGCCAGAGAGGCTGCGGTGATCGGCGTTTTGATCTGATGTGCGATATTGGACAGGTTTTCCGCAAAATCGTTTTCGGCCCGCACCGCCTGATCCTTCGTCTGGTAAAGGAACGTCACCGTTTTATAGATCTCGTCCTCCAGCCCGGAAAAGGCGTCCTCTCCGACAGCGGAAAGGATCGGCGCCCTCCCGCTGTTCACCTGTTCCAGATATTCCGTCAGCGCCCGGATCCGCCGCCCCTCGGCCCTGTTCCGGGAAAGATATATGAAAAAGAAAAGAAAAATTCCGGCCAGCAGCCCGGCCGCCGCGAAGAGAACGGTCCGTCTGTATGAAAAACGGGAAAAATCGGACGCGCTGTATCCCAGCACAGACAGCCAATCTCCCTTCGGCGCGCCGCCCGGGAACCCTTCCGCATATTCCTTCAGCGCAGCGGAAACGACCCTTTGTGTTTCCGGCGCCCGCTCCGCGATCTCGCTACAGACCGCGTTCAGCAGTTCAAAGGAAAGCCTGCTGTCATACCGGGAAACCAGCAGAACGGAAACGGCCGCGGCGATCATGCTGACGGCGAGGACAAACCCGGAGGTGACGAATATCGTTTTCCGGCTGTTCATATCGTATCCTCCATGCTCATATCCTCCATGCGATACCCCACACTTCTGACCGTCTTCAGGCATTCCGGCTGCGAAAGCTTATCGCGGAGCCGTTTCATCGTCACGGTCAGCGTGTTGTCGTTCACATAGTTTCCGTTCACATCCCATACCTGCTCCAGGAGCTTTTCCCGGGTGACGGTCCTTCCCCTGTTCCGCATCAGGCACAGCAGCAGTTGATACTCCGCCGCGCTCAGGGAAATCTCCTCCGAACGGCAGGATACGGTGCGGCGGTCCTGATCGATCCGAATCCCGCCGCAGGAAAGATACCGTTCCGCCGTACCGCCGGTCCTGCGCAGCACCGCCAGGATCCTGGAGTACAGCACCTCCAGCGAAAACGGCTTCACCACATAATCGTCCGCCCCGTTTCGAAAGCCCGCCACGATATCCGGGCTGTCGCCGCGGACGGTGAGAAAGATCACCGGCAGATCCCTCCAGTTTTCACGGATCCATCGGCAGAAGCGGTCGCCGCGCCCGTCCGGCATATTCCAGTCCAGCAGCACACAGGCCGGGACCTTTTCATACAATCTTCGCTTCGCCTCCGCGAGCGTCGCACAGGCCGACACCCGAAAGCCCCTTGGTTCCAGATACTCCCTGACGGCGAGCGCGATATTCGGATCGTCTTCAATATAGTATAAATCCGTCACGGCTGATCTCCTCCCTGTCAATGCCCGTCCGCCATATCCGGTGCGGACATAGAATTACTATTTTATTATACCAGAGAAAAGTGACAGATAAATGACGGTTTTTGGCCCATGCACAAAAAATCCGGCCCGCAAAGGGCCGGATCTCTGTTCCCGCATATTTTCGTGTTTTCTTATTTCCCGCTGTCGCCATAGTTGGCCAGCACTCTGGCGCTGGGATCGTCCACGTTGCAGCCTTCCCAATCCTTATTTGGCATCCAGAAATCGGGCACCATCTTCGCCTGTCCCGGATAGTACTTTTCGAAAATTTCCCGATACAACAGACTTTCCTTCGTGAAGGGCCGGGCGAAATCGTACTTCGCGCGGCGCTCCTCATATTCCGCATCCGTATAGTATG
>CANQTI010000080.1 GCA_947626725.1 uncultured Eisenbergiella sp. | reverse complement strand
GGCCGGGAACGGGATTCCATCACCTCGGATGCCATGGAGGCTCTGATTGGGGCGATCTACCTGGACGGCGGATTTGCGGCCGCCCATGATTTCATACACAGGTTCGTGCTTTCGGATCTGGAGAATAAGATCCTGTTTTACGACAGCAAGACTGTTTTGCAGGAAATGCTGCAGGCCCAGGGAGTCTCCGGTTTTTCCTATGAGCTGAAAGGAGAGTCCGGACCGGATCACGATAAGCAGTTCCAGGTGGACGCCGTTTTGCAGCAGCGGGTTATCGGGCATGGCCAGGGACGTACCAAGAAGGCCGCAGAGCAGCAGGCGGCCTATGAAGCGATTCTTTTTCTGCGCAGGATGAAGGAGCAGTATTGATTCATGTATTTAAAGAGTATTGAGGTACAGGGCTTTAAGTCCTTCGCAAACAAAATCCGATTTCAGTTTCATAACGGAATTACCGCGATTGTGGGGCCGAACGGCAGCGGAAAGAGCAACGTGGCGGACGCCGTGCGCTGGGTGCTGGGAGAGCAGCGGATCAAGCAGCTGCGGGGCGCATCCATGCAGGACGTTATTTTTTCCGGTACCGAAATGAGAAAGCCGCTGGGCTATGCTTATGTGGCGATTACGCTGGATAATTCGGACCACTCGCTTCCGATAGAATATGAAGAACTGACGGTTGCCAGACGGCTGTACCGTTCCGGAGAGAGCGAATATCTGCTCAATGGGACGCCGTGCCGTCTCAAGGATATCAACGAGCTGTTCTATGATACGGGTATCGGCAAGGAAGGCTATTCCATCATCGGGCAGGGGCAGATCGATAAGATCCTGAGCGGGAAGCCGGAAGAGCGCAGGGAGCTGTTCGATGAAGCTGCCGGCATCGTCAAGTTCAAACGGCGCAAGGAGGCGGCGGTCAAGCGGCTGGAATCAGAAAAGCAGAACCTTGTGCGTATTTCAGATATCTTGGGTGAATTGGAAAAGCAGGTGGCACCGCTGGAAAAGCAGGCGGAAAAGGCGAAGGTCTACCTGAGGAAAAAAGAAGAACTGAAGACGCTGGATGTGAATGTATTTTTGCTGGAGAGCAGGAAGCTTCAGGAGCAGCTCTTTGAGGTTGAAAAGAACCGTAAGATCGCGGCGGATGATCTGGCTGATACCACGCAGGCATTTCAGGATACCAGACAGGAGTATGACCGGATTCAGGCACTCTTGGAAAAGCTGGAGCGGGAGATGGAGGACGCCAGGGCCAGGGTGACGGATACCACTGTGCTGCAGGGAAAGCTGGAAGGCGAGATCGCGGTCCTGAAAGAGCAGATTAATTCCGTTCGGGGCAATGAGGCCCATTTGCAGAATCGTCAGGCTGCGCTGCAGCAGGAGATCGATTCCCGCGGCGCGGAAAAGGAGAAAATGCTGGAGCAGAAGGCCCAGTATGACGCGAAATGGGAAGAGATGAGGCAGAGTCGGGACGAGGCGGCTGCGCTGCTTTTGCAGGTGCAGGATCGGATTGCGGCGCTCAATGCCTCCATTGAGTCCGGCAAAAATGCCATCATAGAAGCCCTCAATGAGCGGGCGGCGATCAGATCCCGAATGGGACGGTTCGATACCATGCAGGAGCAAATTCAGATTCGGCGCGCGCAGCTCAATTCCCGCCTGCTGCAGGCGAAGTCTGACGAGGCGGAGCAGGCGGAGAGTATTCGGAAGCTGGAGGAAGCTTTCGAGGCCGTGGGCGAGGAGATTCGCACGTTTCAGGACGAGCAGAGTACGATGGAAGAAAGGCTTTCCGGACTTCGGGAAGAGCTGGCCGCGAAGGACCGGGAGCTTCGGGATACGCAGGTATTGTATCATCAGGATAAATCCAGGCTGGACGCGCTGAGCAACCTGACGGAACGCTACGAGGGCTATGGGGGCAGCGTTCGCCGTGTCATGGAGCAGAAAGAGCATACCAGGGGCATCATCGGTGTGGTGGCCGATATCCTCAAGGTGGAGAAAAAATACGAGACGGCCATCGAAACTGCGCTTGGCGGCAATATTCAGAACATTGTGACGCAGGATGAAGAGACGGCGAAACGGATGATTGCCTATTTAAAACAGACCAAGGGCGGAAGGGCCACATTCCTGCCGTTGACCAGCATCAGAAATGCGCAGGTTTTTAAACAGGGAGATGCGCTTTCCGAAAAAGGCGTGCTGGGCTTGGCGCATGAACTGGTCCAGATCCGGAAGGAATATGCGGATGTGGCGAAATCCCTGCTGGGCAGGATCGTTGTGGTCGATCAGGTGGATAACGCAGTGCTTTTGGCGAAAAAATATGGCTACTCCTTCCGCATCGTTACGCTGGAAGGGGAACTGCTGGCCCCCGGCGGCGCGATCAGCGGCGGCGCGTTCAAAAACAGCAGCAATCTTCTGGGGCGTCGACGGGAAATGGACGAGCTGGAACAGAAGGTGAAGCAGACCCTGCGGCGGGTGGATGTGCTGCTGGACGAGATCGAGCAGATCAAACAGAGAAGGAACCGGCTGCGGCTGGAACTGGAACAGTCAAAAATGCAGCTGCAGCAGGCCTTTATCCGGCAGAATACCGCCAGGCTGAATGTATTGGCCGCTCAGGAGAAAAAATCTCAGACGGCGGCGGGAATGGATTCTCTCCGCAGAGAAGAAGAAGAAATCGAGGCGCAGACCAGGGAGCTGAAGAAGAGCCGGGAGGACATCCAGGCGGAACTGGCCAGCTCTCAGGAGCAGGAAAAGCGGACAGAGGAAGAGATCGCCGTTCGTCAGGAAGAGCTGGAGCAGCGCCGCAGGGAAGAATCCGAGCAGACCGCAGCATTGGGTGAGCGGGAAGTGGAAGTGGAAGGCGCCCGGCAGCAGGCTGGATTTTATCAGGCGAACATAGATCGTCTCGATGGAGAACTGGAGCGCTACGAGGCGGAGCTGGCGGAGGTGCGCGAGAGCATCGAGACCGGTCAGGAAGGAATTGCGGAGAAGGAAGAGCGTATTTCTGTCATCGAACAGACAATAGCTGAATCCGGACAGGATCGGAGCAGGGCGCAGGGACTGCTGGAAGAAGACGGTCAGCGAAAGGAAGAATTGAGCGCCAAACAGAAAAACTTTTTTGCAAAACGGGAAGAACTGTCCGGAAGGATGAATGCGCTGGACAAAGATGTATACCGTCTGAACGCGCAGAAGGAACGGCTGGAGGAGTCCATTGAGTCACAGATCAATTATATGTGGAACGAGTATGGGATCACATTGAGCGACGCGTCTCTTCTTCGGGACGAGGCCCTGACGGATCTGGCCGAGGTGAAAAGGAGTGCTGCTGCACTGAAGGACGCCATCCGGCGGCTGGGCGATGTGAACGTCAACGCCATCGAGGACTACAGGAACCTGATGGAACGCTATACTTTTATGAAAACCCAGCACGACGACCTGGTGGAAGCGGAGAAGACGCTGACCCATATCATCGTTGAACTGGATGAGGCGATGCGCAGGCAGTTCAAGGAGAAGTTCGCCCAGATCGGCAGCCAGTTTGACCGGGTGTTCAAGGAACTGTTCGGCGGCGGCAAGGCCACGCTGGAGCTGATGGAGGATGAGGATATCCTGGAGGCGGGCATTCGAATTATTGCGCAGCCGCCTGGGAAAAAACTGCAGAACATGATGCAGCTGTCCGGCGGGGAGAAGGCGCTGACCGCGATTTCTCTGCTGTTTGCGATCCAGAATCTGAAGCCGTCGCCTTTCTGCCTGCTGGATGAGATCGAAGCGGCGCTGGATGACAGCAACGTGGGGCGGTATGCAAGGTATCTGCACAAACTGACCGCCCATACCCAGTTCATCATTATTACCCACAGAAGGGGAACCATGGAGGCGGCGGACCGGCTGTACGGCATCACGATGCAGGAAAAAGGTGTATCCGCGCTGGTGAGCGTCAGCCTGATTGAAAAGGATCTGACGGCGTGAAAATCCCCGTGTCAGGAAAAGCCGGCGGCATGGCCGGATCGCGGCGTACGGCACGGGAAAGACGATATTCTGCCGCAGCGCTGCGGGAAAAGAGGAAGCATGGAAGAAGAAAAAAAAGGCTTTTTCGCCAGACTGAAAGAGGGACTGACGAAGACCAGAAACAATATCGTACACGGCATTGATGCCATTTTTTCCGGCTTTTCGGAGATTGACGAGGATTTCTATGAGGAGCTGGAGGAAATCCTGATCATGGGAGATCTTGGAGTCAATGCCACTTCAAAGATCCTGGATCGTCTGAAGGAGCAGGTGCGCAGCCAGGGTTTCAGGAAGCCGGAGGAATGCCGACAGCTTCTGATCGACAGCATCCGGGAGCAGATGGACGTGGGAGAGACCGCCTATGATTTTGAAAAGGAGCAGTCCGTGGTGCTGGTGATCGGCGTCAATGGCGTGGGCAAGACCACCTCTGTGGGAAAGCTCGCCGCCAAGCTGAAGGGCCAGGGCCGGCGGGTGCTGATCGCGGCGGCGGATACGTTCCGGGCGGCAGCCGGAGAGCAGCTGGCCCAGTGGGCCAATCGGGCCGGTGTGGACATGATTGGCGGCAGGGAAGGCGCGGATCCGGCCAGCGTGATCTTCGATGCGGTGAGCGCGGCCAAGGCCAGGCGGACGGACGTGCTTTTGTGCGATACCGCCGGACGGCTGCACAATAAGAAGAATCTGATGGAAGAACTGAAAAAAATGAACCGCATCATTGATCGGGAGTTCCCCGGCGTCCACCGGGAGAATCTCGTGGTATTGGACGGCACTACGGGACAGAACGCGCTGGCGCAGGCCAGGGAGTTCTCTCAGGTGGCCGATCTGACCGGCATCATTTTGACCAAGATGGACGGTACGGCTAAGGGCGGCATCGCGGTGGCGATTCAGTCCGAGCTGGGCATTCCGGTAAAATATATCGGCGTGGGAGAACACATCGAGGATTTGCAGAAGTTCGACGCAGGGCAGTTCGTCAATGCTCTGTTTGATGTGAAAACAGAGGATGAGTAAAAGGAGGGGAACCCGTGGAAGAAGAGAAGATGCTGACGCTGGAAAAATTTGAAGAGGCGTCGGAAGTAGTCCGCAGCGTGACGCAGGAGACAAAGCTGGTTTACAGCGAATATTTCAGCGAGATGACCGGCGCGAAGGTATATTTCAAGCCGGAAAACATGCAGTTCACCGGGGCCTATAAGGTGCGCGGCGCTTATTATAAGATGACCACACTGACGGACGGGGAACGGCAGAAGGGCGTGATTACCGCCTCTGCGGGAAATCATGCGCAGGGCGTGGCTTACGCGGCCAAGCGTTACGGCGTGAAGGCCACCATCGTCATGCCTACCACCACGCCGCTGATCAAGGTGAACCGCACCAAAGGCTATGGCGCGGAGGTGGTGCTTTACGGGGATGTCTATGACGAGGCCTGCGCGAAGGCGTATGAACTGGCGGAGCAGTACGGCTATACCTTCGTCCATCCCTTTGACGATCTGGCCGTAGCCACCGGACAGGGCACCATCGCCATGGAGATCGTCAAGGAGCTTCCTCTGGTGGATTACATTTTCGTACCCATCGGCGGCGGCGGCCTGGCCGCGGGCGTATCCACGTTGGCCAAGCTTTTGAATCCCAAGATCAAGGTCATCGGTGTAGAACCGGCCAATGCCAACTGTATGCAGAAATCACTGGAAAACGGAAAGGTGACGACGCTGCCCAGCGTCAGCACCATCGCGGACGGCACTGCGGTAAAGACACCTGGCGAAAAGATCTTCCCTTATGTTCAGAAAAATCTGGACGGCATCGTCACGGTGGAGGATGCGGAACTGGTGGTAGCTTTTCTGGATATGGTAGAAAATCACAAAATGATCGTGGAAAATTCCGGACTTCTGGCCGCCGCGGCGCTGAAGCATATGGATTTAAAAGGAAAGAAAGTGGTAGCCATCTTAAGCGGCGGCAACATGGACGTGATCACCATGTCCTCTGTGGTGCAGCAGGGCCTGATCCTGCGGGATCGGATTTTCACCGTGTCGGTGCTGCTGCCTGACAAACCGGGCGAGCTTTACCGGGTCTCCGGCATCGTGGCGAAGGCCAACGGAAACGTGATCCGGCTGGCTCACAACCAGTTCGTTTCCATTAACCGCAATGCGGCGGTGGAGCTGCGCATCACCATGGAGGCTTTCGGCACACAGCATAAGAATGAGATTCTGGAAGCGCTGCGGGAGGGCGGTTATGAGCCCAGCGTGGTGCGGACGGATATGTGATCCGCACCCGGCGGAGGAAGAATAGCGGACCGTGCGCGGGAGAATAATGGGCAGCCTACCCCGTGAAAACGGCCCCTTGCTGTGGGGCGGGAGGATATGGCACGGTGTCCCGTGAAAAGGAAGGGACGCCACATTGCGGCGCGGTCAGCGGAAAGGCGAAGAGAGGGAAGAAAATGAAGCTGGAGAAAATAGATCGGATCTTTGAGGAAACCGCTTATGTCAGGACGGGCGGCAGCGGGGAAGAGCTGAAATGCGCCGAATACCTGATGGGCCTGTGTGCGGAAATGGGCGGCAGTGCGCATCTGGAGCCTTTTTCGGTGGAAATGGCGGATATTCATGAGGCGAAGCTTTTGGCGGACGGCAAAGAGATCATCTGCAAGGGCTATAAATGCGCGGGCAGCGGGACCGTGGAGGCCCCGCTCTATTATCTGCGCAACAAGGACGCCTGTTCCCTGCAGGAATGCCGGGGAAAGATCGTCATGCTGGACGGTCATCTCGGATACTGGACCTATCAGGATATCCTGGAAAATGGCGCCGTGGGCTTTATCACCTACGACGGCAATGCCAATTATGCGGACCGGGATATCGACCAGAGGGAGCTTCGTTCCTATGTCAGCAAGGGAAACAAGATCCCGGGCGTCAATATCAATGTAAAGGATGCCATCGAGCTGATCCGGGACGGCGTACAGACGGCACGGATCGTGCTGTCCCAGGACGAATACGAGGGAGAATCCCGCAACGTGGTGATGGAACTGCCGGGCGATGTGGACGAGTGGATCGTGCTCACGGCCCATTATGACAGCACCTCTCTTTCCCAGGGTGCTTATGACAACATGTCCGGTTGTATCGGCCTTTTGGGGATTGCGGAGCATTTCCTGAAGCAGCCGCACCGCTACGGCCTTCGGTTCTTATGGTGCGGCTCGGAGGAGCGGGGGCTGTTGGGCTCCAAGGCTTACTGCGCGCAGCACGGGGAGGCGCTGAAGCAGATCGTCCTCAACATCAACCTGGATATGATCGGCTGCATCATGGGCCGGTTCATCGCCTGCTGTACCTCGGAGGAGAAGCTGGTGCATTACATAGAGTACCTTGCCAGCGAGGAAGGCTTCGGCATCGCCGCAAATGACGGCGTCTATTCCAGCGATTCCACGCCCTTTGCGGATCAGGGGATCCCGGCGGTGTCCTTCGCCCGTGCTGTGCAGAACAACGTGGCGACGATCCACAACAGCTATGATACCCGCGCGGTGATGAAGGCCGCGCAGATGCAGAAGGATATCGACTTCATCATTACCTTTACGGACCGGATGGCCAACGCCAGACGCTGCCCCGTGGACCGGAAGATGCCGGATAAGATGAAGGAAAAGCTGGATGTGTACCTGAACCGGAAACGGACGCCGGAGAAGAAGGATTGAATCGAAATCAGTTTTTGAAGGTGTAAAACAAAATTTTATCATGCTGTAAAGCAAAATTTTATCATGTTGTAAAGCGAAACATTTTATCATGTTGTAAAGCGAAAATCCTTGACACCGCCCTCGAAATCATGTATCATACCCAAAGTGAGGTGGTTCGCCATGGAGAAAATCGTAGAGCAGGGTCTGCTGTATGACTTTTATGGGGAGCTTCTGACAGGGCATCAGCGGCAGATCTATGAGGATGTGGTCCTGAACGATCTGTCTCTGAGTGAGATCGCGCAGGAGCAGGGCATCAGCCGCCAGGGCGTGCACGATCTGATCCGACGCTGCGACAGGACGCTGCAGGCGTATGAGAGCAAGCTGCACCTGATCGAAAAGTTCGGGCGGGTGAAGGATACGGTGGCGCAGATCGAGAGCCGCAGTTCGGAGGAAGAGGTGCGGCGGCTGGCGAGACAGATCCTGGAGGAGCTTTGAACATCGGCCGGAGCCGGACGGGTGGGGCGCCTGGCAGCGCTTCGAATATCGGCCAAAGCCGGGCGGGTGAGGCGTTCGGCAGAGCCTTGAGCATCGGCCGGAGCCGGACGGATGAGGCATCTGGCGGGGCAGAGCGCGGGCAGCATCGGAAGCCGCATGGCATGGGAGCGTATGGATGGCATTTGAGAGCTTAACGGACAAACTGCAGAATGTATTTAAGAATTTGCGGAGCAAAGGCCG
>CANQTI010000079.1 GCA_947626725.1 uncultured Eisenbergiella sp. | reverse complement strand
GCATTTCAGGAGGTCTCCGAGCTGCAGATGTCCGTTCCCATATGGCTGGGCGTTTTGTCCTATGCGGTCCTGGCGCCTCTGGGTGAGGAGTTCCTGTTCCGGGGCGTGGTCTACGGGCAGCTGCGCCGGGTGAGCAGCGCGCCGGTTGCCATTGCGGTCTCCGCGCTGGCGTTCGGCCTGTTTCACGGCAACCTGGTGCAGTTCGTGTACGCGTCGCTGCTGGGCGCCGTGATGGCGCTGGTGCGGGAGCTTTACGGGACGCTGTGGGCCTCCGTCGCCTTCCATGCGGTCGCGAACCTGTTCGTCTATGTCGTGCTGGATCTGACGCCTGTCGGGGATGCGTTCGTGTCGGCCCCGGCGACCCTGTTTTTCCTCGGGACCTCCGTCATCTGTCTGGCCATCATGGTGATCTGGCAGAAAAACACGGCCGCGGAACAATCATAAAAAAGGCCAGCCCCACCGCGGCGGCATCCCTGTGGGGCTGGCCTTTTTATGACCCGCGGGGCTGCTGTCGAGGATCCGGCGTGCAGCCGTCAGAGCAGCTGAATGCCGTGCCGGAGCGCTTCCTCCCGGACTTCACCGGGCCAGAGGGAGCATTGGACCTCCCCGATATGGGCCTTGCGCAGGAAGAACATACAGATCCGGGACTGCCCGATGCCTCCGCCGATGGTATAGGGCAGTTCTTCGTTCAGGATCGCTTTCTGGAAGGGAAGCTCTGCGCGCTCGGGGCAGCCCGCCTTCTCCAGCTGGGACAGCAGCGCATCTCGGTCCACGCGGATCCCCATGGAGGAGAGCTCTAGGGCGATGTCCAGCACGGGATAGTAGACGATGATATCGGCGTTCAGGCTCCAGTCATCGTAGTCCGGCGCGCGTCCGTCGTGCTTTTCCCCATTTTCCAGCACATCGCCGATCTGCATCAGGCAGACGGCGCCTTTGGCCCTGGCGATGAAGTATTCCCGTTCCTTCGGCGTATTGTCGGGGAACATATCCGCCAGCTCTTGGGTCGTGATAAAGAAGATGTCCTTTGGCAGGATCTCCTCGATATAGTCGTACTGGATCGCCATGTACAGCTCCGTTTTCCGGAGCGTTTTGTAGACGTCGCGCACCACGGCCTTGAGCGTTTCCACATTGCGCTCTTCTTTGGAAATGATCTTTTCCCAGTCCCACTGATCCACGAAGATGGAATGGATATTGTCTGTGACCTCATCCCGGCGGATGGCGTTCATATCGGTGTAGAGGCCTTCGCCGTGGGAGAACCCGTAGTCCTTGAGCGCCTGGCGCTTCCATTTCGCCAGGGAATGCACGACCTCCGCTTCGTAGTCGCCCTGCTCCTTGATGCCGAAGGAGACGGGGCGTTCCACGCCGTTCAGGTTGTCGTTCAGGCCGGAGGCCGGGTCGACGAACAGCGGGGCGGATACGCGGAGCAGGTTCAGATGCTTGACAAGAAGGCTCTGAAAGAAATCCTTCACCGTTTTGATGCCGATCTGCGTATCGTGCAGATTCAGCGCGGAATGATAGTTTCGGGGGATCATTAAGTGTTCCATTTTTCCTCTTTTCTGCCGCAGGTTGGCGGCCGTATGTGATGTTCTGCCGCACCTGGCGGCTGGTATGTTATATTCTGCGGGGCGGTTCCCTATGCCTCCTCAGGGGCTGCGGTCTTGACTGACGCATCCGTTTCTGTTTCAGGCCTTTCCGGTTTCGGCCCGTCCCGCAAAAGCAGCTGCAGGAGAAGGAAAGCAGCCAGGCTGATAATGCTTATGAAAGCACCGGCCTTCAGGCCGGACGGGAAGAAGGACAGTTCGACGGTGTGCGTTCCTGCTCCCAATCGGGCGGAGAGGAACATGCCGTCATAGAGCTCGATATCCGCTTCCTGCCCGTCTACCTTCAGTGTCCAGCCGGGCTCATAGGCGATGGAAAGGACCAGCCTGGCGGCGTTTTCCGCGTTCACATGCCCTTTGATATGGGTGGTATCCCATTCCTCCACCGTAAAGGGATGCGCGCCGATACGGGACAGTACATCCGCAAGGATATCCGTGTTCAGGCGGGCCGCGCAGGCATCCAGCGCGCCGGAGTCCTGATTCTCCAGCGTGATCATTTCACCCGCTTCGTGCCATCCGAGATCCAGGATATAATCATATTTTACCTTTGAAAAGGTTTTCGTGAGGCTGTCGGATACCAGTTTTACATTGTCCGTCTTATTGTTGGAACAATAGGCGTAATAGTGCCCCGCCTCATCTGCCGGGAATTGTGCTGTCCCTTCGGCCTCCAGAACATTGGCCATTGTAAACAGCTCACCCCAGGTGCCGGTGGAGGCGGCCATTCGATTTTGCAGATCGAAGGGGTTGGCGCTCTCCTCTTCCAGGGCAAGAGAAGAAAGGTTCCAGTCGGGATCCAGCAGAAAGCCGGCGGGCAGCGTATAGCGGTTTCGGTAGAGATACACACCGTCCTGCTCATCGATGAGCTCATAGAGCGTATCGTCCTCATCAGGGGTGCGGGAGAACATGTAGCGCACATTCAGCAGGGCGGAAGAAAAGGGCGTTTGTCCGTCGAAACAGTAGAACACCTTGCTTTCGGAAAGCCCCATCCGATCATACCAGTCCTCTACGTTGGCATTGGCGGTGGAGGAAAAGAGGGAGGCCGTGGGATAATCCGCCAGCGCGCCGTCGTTTTTGGTCACACGGCTGAATTTCTCAAAGCGGTAATAGTCTGGATCGGCGGCCTGCCTGCGGTCCGCCAGCGCGCGATAGGCAGGGAGATCTTCCAGGTATCGGCTGCGGCTGGTGGTGGTGACGCTGGTGGAGGCCATGTTGAAGGTGGCTTCAAAGGAAACGGTACATAGGGAAAGGAGCACCAGAATACGGCGGGCTGCCATGGAAGGGGCCTCCTGCAGCCGCATCCGGCCGCAGAGCAGCAGGCCATAGGCAAGGACCAGTACGGCGCTCAGCAGGAAGGTGCCGGTGGAGAAAGCGTCGTCCGTCACCAGCTTTTCCGCCAAAAGGAGAAAAAACAGACCGGCAGCGACTGCGCGGAACAGCTCCCGGACAGAATAACCGTCCGTTTTCAGGGCCGTTTCAAAGCACATGGTCAGCACGAGAAAAATGTAGAGGAAGGATTGCCTGCAGGGCAGGGAATCCGGATAATTGAAACCGTGCCAGAGAAAGTTCAGCGTGTTGACTGAGAAGCTGACGATCAGGAAGGCGCACAAAAGCAGACGGGGCAGCTTTTGGCGAAGCTCGATCTTCCGGTGGAAAAGGTACAGCGGCATCAGAAAGAATACCGCGGAAGAGCAGAAGATATTGGGCCAGTGGTCCAGTCCCGTTTCCCGCTGGACACCCGTGGCGTGCCTTGCGATCACATCCAGAAAGGAGAAATACCAGGTGACCGTTTTCGGAAAACTGGATTCCGTGAATTCTGTAAAATAGAGCGCGGATATTTCGGGGAGAAGAAGGACGGCTGCCATTCCCCCGGCCAAAATGGAGAACAGGAGGAAGCGCGCTGCGGCCAGACCAATTCGTCCCAGATTGGCCCGAAGGGAATCCTTACGCCACAATTCCGGCAGAAGCACCAGAAAATACAGGCAAAGGAAAATACAGATCATGATGGAAATATAGTAGTTGGACAGGATGGACAGCGCCAGCGTCACGCAATACAGGCCGGTGCGTTCTTGGCGCACGAGCCGCTCCAGCCCGAGGATGATCAGCGGCGTCAGCACCAGGCAGTCCATCCACATCACATCCCAGTTATATGCCGCCACAAACCCCGACATGGCGTAGAAAACAGAAAAAAGAAGGACGAGTATATTCTGCGTGGAAAAGCGTTCCTTCAGGTAATATGCGAAAGTAAAACCGCACAGGCCGATCTTGAAGACCACCATGTAACTCATAAATTCAATGAGGTATTCGGACGGACACAGGAAGACAAACCAGTTGAAGGGGCTGGCTGAATAATAAATATACAGGGCCAGATAGTTGGCACCCATTCCGAGGTTGCGTGAATAGGTCAGAGGTTCTCCTGCCCGCAGCTTGCGCAAAAATTCCTGCAGGAAAGGCACGTACTGGTGATACATGTCGGAATGCATGAAGCTTTCGTCGCCGAGGGGATAGATTTCGTTGCTGATAAAGATCAGCAGCATGGCGAAAAACGGCAGCAGGAAAGAGAGAAAACAGATCCGGTTCTCCTTGGCAAAGCGCCGAAGCCGTGCCGGTGCGCCGGAAAGCTTCCGGGTATCAGAAGTTCGCACTTTTGTGGGGAAAAAATATTTTTTCATGGTGACCCTTATTCCGGAGCGTATACGCGACGGGGCAGGAGAGAGCCGAGGCTCCTCCCGAGAAATCCGCGAATGCGGTTTCTCATAACGTAAGGATGTCACGGAACGTGTCATCCGCCGTTTGCCGTCAGGGCTATTTGTGACGCTCCGGCACAAATAGCCGTGTGAAACATGAGCCATCGAGCGCATGTTTCACACTACTCCATGTTGCCTGCGCTTCGACCGATCAGGAGCTTTTGTCGAACAGCAGATAATACTGCAGCGTTTGGTACGGGTTCAAAAGCGCTTTCTGGGCTTTGGCATAGGTGAAGGTGCCGTCTTCCAGTTCCATATGGCTTGCGCAGAGGACGGGAACCTCGCGGTTTAGTTCCTGTAAAAACCGGAAAAGGGCGGGCAGGGGCAGCCCGGCAGCCTCCAGCGTGCGATACCCCAAAAAATTGGCGCTGGTGCGAACGTTCGTTTCCTCTTCGATATCATAATTGGCCCAGATAAAAAAGGGAACCTGGTAGCGAAGCAGGGCTTCCTCTTCGTCGGATAGGTCCTTACAGCTGCTGCCGTGGAGCGCCAGCACGGGATTGACCACGGAATCGGTGGGCTGATGATCGCCGAAGAAGACGAGGATCGTCTCTTCCTCCTGCCCGGAAAAATAGGCGACCAACTGTCTGATGGCGTCGTCAGACAATCGGATCAGGGACAGATAGGCGGGCAGCAGTTTGGAGGAAGAACCTTCCACCTCAATATCCGGGTGAAAGTTGTCATAGCTGTTCCAGTCGCTGTAGGAAGAGTGATTCTGCATGGTCACATTGAAAAGAAACAGCGGCTTTCCGGCCGGCTTATTTTCATAAACCTCCGCAATTTTTTCGTAGTCTGCCAGATCGCTGACATATTTGCGGACCTTTTCAGCATTTTTGTAGAATTCCTGAAAATGGATTTCTTCGAATCCGAAGTCAGGGTATACTTCATTTCGATCCCAGCCGGCCGCCCGGTAGGGGTGCATGGCCACCGTATGGTAGCCGAGAGAGGCCAGGTGAGAGGCCATGGTCGGAAGCGGCCCCTTGATATATTGCTGATAGGGAATGCTCCCGTATGGCAGGAAGGCCATGCTGGAACCAGTCAGGTATTCGAATTCGGTATTGGCGGTATTTCCGCCCTTCACGGAAACGGAGAGCCAGCCGGAAACGGTGTTTTCCATGCCGTTCAGCAGGCTGTGTACAAAGGGCATATAATCTTTATTGGTTTCAAAGCTGCCCAGCACCGCAGGATCGGAAAAGGCTTCATTCATGATCACGATAATATTGGGCGTTCGCTGCGGCGTTTCTTCTTTTCCGGCATAGGCTTCCAGAAGCTGTTGGGCCGCTTCTTCTTCATAGCCGTCCGGTTTTCCCACGGAGATATACTGCAGTTCCATCAAAAAGGCGGTCAGCGTGCCGTTTCTTGTTTGGATGACGGTCGGGGTAAACAGCTTGTCGTACAGCTTGAGCTTTTGCTCCACGAATGCTTCATTGTGCAGCATCTGGGCATAGCCGACGATCAGGAGAAGGGAGAGCAGGCCGAGAACGGCCCGCATTACCAAGGGGTGGGAGAAGAGCCGCGTTGGGGCGGCGTGCGCAGCGTTGGCCGGCCTTTTTGCTTGGCCCATTTTCCGGCCGCGGATCGAAAACGGTGTCCGGGAAGAACCGGAGACTGTTTTGGGGCGGACCAGCCGGATGCGAATAAAGCCCTCGGCGATCAGAAGCAGGAAAAAGAAGGCCAGCACGAAAAGGGTTTCCCTTTCCAGCTGATATTCGTAATTGTCCGCGACGCTGGCGGCCGTGTCCAGGGAAAAGATATCCCAGGGCTGGATAGGCGCGCCGCGGAATTCCAGGACGAAATAACCGGCCAGTCCATAGACCGCACAGAAGAGCGTTTGGATCATCAGCGCGGCACGAAGGCTTCCGGTGAGCGCGAAGAGGAACAGTGCGATGAAAATAAAGAGCAGGATATTCATGAGCTGTATGTGGAATTTCATCGATGTAAACGGATTATGCGTATAAAATTCGAGCAGGTAAAAATTCAAAGCGGGTATGAGAAAGAACAAAATACAGGGGCCGGCCGTACGCAGACGGCCAATCCGTTTGTTCATGGGAAATTTCCTTCCTTCATGGGTAATGCGGGGAGCTTCGTCCGGATTTAGAGGCAGCTGATATCCGGAAGCGGCGCGTCGGACGGCCGCTTTTCTTCCCGCCCTATATTATAGTCAGACAGGTACGGGATGTCAAATATGAAAATCCCGGCATGCTGCGTGTCCGTGGTGCATATATTTGGAAAAACAAGAGGACTTTCGTTTTTCTTAAGAAAATAATCATGGGAAAAACAAAAAGCATGTGTTAAAATCGGAACAAAGGAGTGGATGGATATGAAGCTGAAAAAAAGTGATCTGATCCCGGCTGCGGCGATCATCGTCTTTTTGGTCATTATCGTCATTCTGTGTGCAGTGCGGCTGTCTCAGCGCGGCCGTGCCGAAGAGAACCTCCATGGAGCGTTGGAAGAAACGGTGAATACGCTGGAGGCGGAGACGCAGGAGAGTGAAACGGATCGGGAAACCCTGGACGGGGGGACGGAAATGCCCGCACCGTCCGAAACGGAGACGGAGGAAGAAGGAGACGAAGCTGTGTCGGGGGCAGAGTCGCTGACCGCCAAGAATCACCTTCCCGCCGGCAAGCAGAAGGAAGAAGAAAAAACAACCGCCCAGGGAATCAGGACGATCAATGGGAATGATCCCTTTGCGGGAGCAGAGGAAGTGAATAAGACCAATGAAGATATGCTGTCGGAAATGACCTATTACTGGGAACGGAATAATCTGGAGGCCATAAGCGATCTGGCGCATCTGGGCTGGTATATGAAGATGTCTGACAGCCTGGCGGATCAGGATACCTTCTATTATTATGGCGAGCGCAATGCCCAGGGACAGCCGGAAGGACTCGGTACGGCCTGTTACGCGAACAACGAATATTATTACGGTGAATGGGTAAACGGCAAACGGGAAGGCGTCGGAAGATGGATCAAATTTTATATGTATTACGATGATGACAAGGTATCCGACCGGGCTTATACCGTCCACATGTATCTGGGAGAATGGGCCGGAGATCTTCCGAACGGCGAAGGACAGGAGCATTATGATCTGGATATGAGCCAGGCGGCGAAAGAAGACCGGTACATTCAGAATGTGATCGGCACTTTCCGGGACGGAATGTACAGCGGGGAAATGTATTTAACCACCCTTGACTGGAGAGATCATCAGGAAGAGTGGAATGGCCTGGCTGAGGAAGGTGTCTGGAGCCCTTACGGCGCGGCGACCAGCAGGAGAGAGGTGCCGGTCTGTCAGGATGTGTCCAATGAGGACAATTATTTGTGGATCACGGTGCGCAGCAATAAAAACCGGGGAATCAGTGAACTGATGCCGTGAGCGGTTTAAGGAGAATAAAACATCGGAGATACCGTGTTTTTTTGCGGAAAAGATCTTTACAAATCTCCCCAAATAGTTTACACTATTACGAGTGAGTCAACAGAACACCTTTATTTGAGTGACAAGGGCGTCAGATAGCCTGCATGAGCAGGCTTATTTGACGCCCTTTATCGTGGTTCATCTGGCGGAAACTGTGTGAAAGCGGCTGCGTGACTGGCGCGGGCAGGCCGCACCTTTGGGGAGAGTGACAGTATGGCGGTAAAATATGTTTTTGTGACGGGCGGCGTCGTGTCAGGCCTGGGAAAAGGGATTACGGCAGCGTCGCTGGGACGGCTTCTGAAGGCCAGAGGGTATCATGTGACGATGCAGAAGTTCGATCCCTATATCAATATGGATCCGGGCACTATGAACCCGATCCAGCACGGAGAGGTCTACGTCACGGACGACGGCACGGAGACGGATCTGGATCTGGGGCACTACGAGCGGTTCATTGACGAGAGTCTGGATTATAATTCCAACGTGACTACGGGCAAGATCTATTGGTCGGTGCTGAACAAGGAGCGCCACGGCGACTACGGCGGCGGCACCGTACAGGTCATCCCCCACATCACCAATGAGATCAAGTCCCGGTTCCATAAGGCGAAGACGCCGGAGGAAGAAACCATTTCCATCA